>NZ_WBKL01000062.1:0-157419 GCF_015714705.1 Nostoc sp. NZL
GCTTGTCTGCTTGTGAATACCAATGCATCCACATTGCTATTTAATCACACTTGATTATAACCCCGCAAAATTAATGGGACAGACCACTAGTGGTCTGTCCCATTAATTTTGCGGGGGTTGAGAAACGAACCGCAAAGGACGCAAAGGGCGCAAAGGAAGAAAAATTAAGAATGAGTTTACCGATCATATTTAATGAGACAGACCACTAGAAACTAAGCACAATTCTAATTACTTTGTGCCTAGTTCTCTAATTTTTTGGTGGTGCATGAGCATAGTATCAGTTTTCTCAAAAACTTCCGCCTGCACTGCTTATAGTGTGAGAGCGTTTTTCTGAAAAATCATCCAGCCACAATTAACGGATTTGTATGTGCGTAGGCGTAGCCCGCCACAGGCATCGCACATACAATAATAACTATATCCAGCTTGAGGCTGGACAATAGCTAAAGATATTTTTGAGATTGAATGTTTACTTGATTTTTAACTTACTAAATCAACTAAGGCGTTGCTTTGAAAGCGGACTATAGACGAAACTGAGCAACCGCGATAATTCTCAGAGGTGAATACTGATAGTGTGATATTAGCTTGACCGGGATCTAAGATGCGTTTTACCTTGCAGATTTGCATTTTGTTGTTGCAGTAAGCAACAATGCGATCGCCAGCTTTGACTTCCAACGCTTGAATTTTCAATTAATACCAACCTTGCCAGGAATTTGCTTAGTTAAAGGAAAAATATATTGCTATATTTCACTTGCTCAACAATAGCAATGTTTATTTAGTATAACACAAAAATTAAAATCTTTCAATGTTATCAATTTAATCTTGATAATGTCAAGTTTATTTTTGCTCAAAACACTATATAAATGCTGGATAAATGCTGGATTTTCAGAAAATATGGATAAAATCCCAACCTTTGCGCAGCGTCTCGGTCGGAGCCTCTGTTAAATCATCCCACGGCTTTTCATGAAAAGCCGTGGGATTTCGAGTTAGTACCAATGACTAATGACTAAATCGGCGGGTCGCTATCCTGGACACCCCTCTTGTTGGGATGGGATTCCCGCCGATGTTCATTATTTCTTCGAGTATAGATTTTTATTTCTATGTTTTTGTTACAATTAATGAAATTTTTACCTAGAAATACCACTATGGCTTTATATGCTGAATTACATAGGCACCTGGGCGGCTCGGTCGTACCCAGAGTTTTATGGCGATATTTCGAGCGACATTCTTCGGAGTTGATTTCCCGCTTTGCTGACTATTCAGAATTTGAAGATTTTTATACTCGCCCACGCAACACCCTGGATGAGTATTTAGAATTACACACTCTCGTAGAAAGTGTGCAAACTGTGGAGACTTTGCCTTACTTTATCTATCGCTTGGTGCGGGGTGCTTACATTTTTGAAAATTTGGCTTACCTGGAACTGCGTTACACTCCATATTTGCGGACACCTGAGCATCTGAATCAATCACAGAGAATTGACAAGATGACAGAAATTGTGGAAGTAGTAGGACTTGCTAGCCACCAGCCAGAATATCCGATTGTTACTAGCCAAATTCTCTGTATGCACACGCGTCTACCCTATGAAGTGAACAAGGCGATTGTTGATTTGGCGGCGCAAAATAAGCAGTATGTCTGTGCAGTCGATGTAGCGGGGGGTGATAGCTATTATGCCGATCGCTTAGAAGAATGGATTAGCTTATATGATTATGCGCGATCGCAGGGCGTTAAGACCACCGGACATCTATATGAAACCACCGCTGGCTGTTACCCCGAACTGTTACCCTATCTCATGCGAATCGGTCACGGCATCCAAATTCCCCTACTATATCCAGAGTTACTTAATGATGTCGCTAAACGCGGACAGTGTTTAGAGGTTTGCCCCACAACTTACCTGAAAACTGGTACTTTGCAGGATATCCGTCAACTCAAATTAGTTTTTGACCGTTGTTTTGATGCTGGGGTAGATATTGCTATCTGTACCGACAATGCTGGATTGCACAATGTGCGTCTACCATTTGAGTATGAAAATCTCTTGACTTATGACATTATCAGTTTTGCCCAACTACAAGCTTGTCAGGATGCAGCTTTCCGCCATGCTTTTGCTTGGCCTTACAGTCAACGTCCCGCATCGCTGTTGAACGGTTTACTGAAACCTGAACAACCGAAAGTTTTGGCAATAAGGGATAGCAATTAACCGCTATCTAGAGATAAGCAGAAAGTAAGATAATTTAATGTTAATTAATGTTGCAATCAGTTAGTTTTGATGATGCCGTAGAGAAAGCTGTAATGCACAGTAGATATCTTGCAAAAGTCAATTTTTTAGGGATTAAACCACAGATACACGCAGATATTTCATCGGTGTTTATCTGTGGTTTCCTTTTCGCTAATTCAGATTTTTGTTAGAAGTCTAATGTGCAGTACAAAAACTAGCAATTATGCAATAAAAAGACTTGGATTGATATAGAAATCCTAAATCATTCGTGAAAAAAATCTATTGCCTATTGCCTACCTCTACGACAATTTCACAACCCAAATAGGATTGCTATATATCTGAGTTAAGTTTAAGCAGCAACACCTTCTGTAGCACCACCGATTGAAATCCAAGCTGCAAGACCACCTTTGATTTCTGCTACCTCAGCAAACCCTTGCCCTCTTAGAATTTGTGCAGCCTGGGTTGTATGTTCGTCACTGTCGCCATAGATATAAATATGGCGTTCTTTATGTAGAGCAGATTTGGCTCTAGATACCAAATCGTTTAATGGGATGGGTATTGCTCCACTGATCCGACCGTGATTGTAGGTGTGGCGATCGCGCACATCAACAATTGTAAAACCTGGTTGACCCCATTGCAAACGGGTCTTTAACTCATGGACATCAGCAACTAAGTTATTACTCATAAGTTTTCTGGTTCATCACCTCACAAGCAATTTATCAAAAATCTTCCTTTAATTGAGTTTTCTTTACAATTAATAAAAATTTCTGGTCAATTCGCCTGCTTATTTCTCCAAGCTACGGGAAGCTAAAACTACATCCCCCCCAGTCTTCTTCTTCTCTACGAGAAGCACAAGATCCCCGTAAAGGTACAATTTTTAATTTTTAATTTTTAATTTTTAATTGATTTCTCCCTCCACTTCCCTTGCACCCAGAAGCTATAAACTATAATTTATGGCATCTACTATTCAAGCTCTACCAACAGAAGTCGTATATCTCATTACAGCTGGTGAGGTAATCGACTCTTTTGCTTCTGTGGTGCGGGAATTGGTAGAAAATTCCCTAGACGCAGGTGCAACGCGAATTGTGGTTTCTTTATGGCCGCAGCAATGGCGAATTCGTGTTGCAGATAATGGTTGTGGAATGAACCTAGATGATTTGCAACAAGCAGCCACAGCCCACAGCACCAGTAAAATTCGCTCTGGTGCCGATTTATGGAAAATTAACAGTTTGGGGTTTCGTGGTGAGGCGTTACACAGTTTAACGACTTTGGCAGATTTGGAAATTTTGAGTCGTCCTGTGGGTGGAAACTTAGGATGGCGGATTAGTTATGGCGATAGCGGGGAAGTTGTGCAAGTTGAAGTAACTGCGATCGCACCTGGTACAGTGGTGACAGTTTCTCATCTTTTCGGTAATTGCTCATCTCGTCGTCAGGGATTACCCACAGCAGCACAGCAAATGAAAGCCGTGCAGGCCACAATTCACCAAATTGCCCTATGTCATCCTCACGTTACTTGGCAGATTTGGCAAAATGACCGTCAATGGTTCACCATCTCTCCAGCTTCGACAACTGGGCAATTGCTACCACAGATTTTACCCCAAGTGCGACAAGGTGATTTGCAAGAAGTCAAACTCGAAATACCCAACCCTCCCAACTCTTGTACAGACGCGATGAATCGCGTCTCTCCCCACTCAGCACTCAATTTAGTGGTAGGATTACCCGATCGCTGTCATCGTCATCGTCCAGATTGGGTACGTGTAGCCATTAACGGACGGATGGTTAAAACACCAGAACTAGAGCAAACGATATTATCAGCATTTCACAGAACATTACCACGCGATCGCTATCCAATTTGTTTCTTACATCTTGCCATTTCCCCCGATCAAATTAACTGGAATCGCAATCCAGCAAAAACAGAGATTTATCTCAACGAAATCATTTATTGGCAAGAACAAATTACCCAAGCAATTAACCAAGCACTCAGCATTTCTTCTAGCAACCTCAAAGAAGCTGTCCATACAACACGAGTTAGTAAATTACTCAAAGCCGCAGAAGCCAAAGGCGGCTACAATTTCAATCCTCAAAATCCCAAGCCTTGTACAGACGCGATTAATCGCGTCTCTCCTAATTCCTTAAAAGCTGTCGCTCAAGTTAGCAACACCTATATTGTGGCGGAACATCCAGGTGGTATGTGGTTGGTAGAACAGCACATTGCCCATGAGCGAGTTTTGTATGAGCAATTATGCGATGATTGGCAACTTGTCCCCGTCGAACCGTCAATCATTCTTTATCAATTGTCACCAGCGCAGGTGTCGCAACTGCAACGCATTGGTTTAGAAATAGAACCCTTTGGCGAACAACTTTGGGCAGTCCGTAACATACCCGCACCTTTGCAACAGCGAGGCGACTGTGCACAAGCAATTTTAGAACTTAGTTGGGGAGGCGATTTACAAACAGCCCAAGTAGCTGTCGCCTGTCGCAGTGCCATTCGTAATGGTACACCCATGAACCAACAAGAAATGCAGACACTTTTAGATAATTGGCAACGCACTCGCAACCCCCGCACCTGTCCCCACGGACGACCAATTTATTTATCTTTAGAAGAATCAGCTTTAGCGCGATTTTTCCGGCGTAATTGGGTAATTGGTAAAAGTCATGGAATTTGATGTTTTCGATGAGATATATTTACTCTAATTTTTGTCGGATGCTAATTGAAATTAATCCCCTCCCGACTTGCGGAGATGGGTTCTTCGTAATACGGTTCGGATAAGGTTTTTTGATAAAAGTTATCGTGTCTCTTCCCTTAACCGAAGCGTATTGCGGTTATTCGGGTTTAATAAGTAATTAAGCGGACATGATATAACTCACGTCAAACTAAAATTTTTTCTTGTATTTTGACTTTTTATTTAAATTACCTTAACTGTTAATAACCTGTGCCACCGCAATAAGAAATATCTGGAAATGCCAGAGGTTGAATTGTTGCCGCAGTCAATGTTAGTTTTGTCGTGTACCCTCCGTCTGAGATTTCTCGAAACACCACTAACTGTAGCTTTTTTAGATTGACAACCTAATACTCTAAAATACCTGCTTCTGCGTATATTTTGCTTTTTGTATCTAAATCTTTTTCTAAACTGGAGTTAGCATACTCAATCAACCAAAAAATATTTTCTGGAGAGGGATGATGCTCTCGATAGTCGCGTCCTAAACGTAATATCTGGTTCTGGTTCCGAGTCCTTGGGTAGGGTGATAGGTTTGGCTTGACGAATTTTGACGCGTTCAGCCAATAACTTTGCTAGATACTCACCAGCTTCATCACTACAATACAGCACTTCCGGTAGCTATGAGGTACATCCTAAAAGCTGAAAGCGATGATAGGAGAGGGGCAAGGAGAAAACTATATTGCATAATAGCCGGAAGCGCTGTAAGCATGGGGTTCCCTTTCGGGTGACATTTCGACAATTTCTCCCTTAAGTAGTTCAACTTTGCGATCGCCTCCGGCGGGCGGTTACGCCATCGCTCAAAATGCCAGCATCAATCATGCGGTGATATTCGTCAATCGTCCATTTAGCAACAATAACAGTCATGACGATTGATTCCTCCCAATAATTCTTGATATTTTCCCATATTAAACGTACTTCAAAGGAAGCCGCTAGCGTGTTTGTGTCGGTATAGCCAAGGCTTACAATCATTGTGGACGGCTGTAATTATTGACAGAAATGGTATTAGTTTTTATTGAACTTTAATACTTATATCTTCGGGTAGAAGGAAAACAATATTGTAATTTATAAGCTAGTTGTGAAGTTTTCTGATGGATGAAATTATGCTGAACATTATTGCTTGGATAATTCTGGGTTTAATTGCCGGAGCTATAGCGAAAGCTATTTATCCTGGTCGTCAAGGTGGTGGAATTGTTTCAACTATGGTTTTAGGTATTGTAGGTGCTGTGATCGGTGGAATTTTAGTTACTCTTTTAGAGACAGGAAGATTTCAATTAACTGCTGCAACCCTCAGTATCCCCGGTGTAATTGTTGCTATCATTGGTGCAATAATTGCGATTTTTATCTGGAACCTATTAGCTAATCGTGCCACTCATTAGTTGAATTAAATCCCTAGCAAAATCAATCATGGTTAGAACCAATTTCTTAGTAATTTTCCCTTTCAGATTTTACGCAGACACAAAAACTCCACTTACTAAAAGTTAGTGGAGTAATTAATGTTAGACTATCAATTATGAATCATCGCTACTATTGCTATTTGCACTGTAAAAACTAAATTAGTCTAAAGCTTTCTTAAGTTCGTCTTTAATGTTTTCTACAGTGTGAGTAACTTGGGCTTCAGCTTGCTTTGCTTGTCCTTCACTCTTATCTTGTGGATTACCGGTTATTTCACCCACAACCTCTTGAATTTTTCCTTCAATATTTTTCGCAGTAGCTTCTACTCTTTTTTCGGCACTCATGGTTTTTATTTCCAGCTTGTAGTTGATTCAGCTATTACATAAACTAACAGCAGTGTATTATTTTTGACTTCCATCAACCGATAGAATAATCTGGTAGATTATATTATCTTAAGATATGTACGGGGTGCTACAGGAGCACGCAATGTAAAAAATATGAATATATAGCAACCGTATTTGATTTGTGAAAATTCGCGCTGTCCAGATCCCCGATTTCTTTGAGAAGTCGGGGATCTAACTTTTCACGAATGATTTAGAACTGCTATATACATCTTCATAGAGAATTAGTATAAGTCAAAGCAAATTTTCAACAAAAGGAAAGTCCAGGAGTGGCAACAAAACGTAAAAAAAATGTATGGAGGAGTGAGATTAATGACATCATTCGGGGTGCTTGTGGAGGATTTTTATTTGGCATACCCTTGCTGTATACAATGGAGGTTTGGTGGATTGGATCATTGGCAAAACCACAACTGATGATGATGGCGATCGCATTCATGTTTATTGTGGTTTACTTGCTCAATCAGATAGAAGGCTTTCGGAAACGCAGATATACCTGGCTAGCTTATCAAGCGGCAATGGATACCGTAGAAGCGATCGCGATCGGACTAGCTTGCTCTACCTTTGTGCTGCTACTATTGCGAGAATTGACACTAGAAACATCCCTAAAGGAATCTTTAGGTAAAATCATCTTTGAAAGTGTGCCCTTCGCTCTCGGTGTAGCATTAGCCAATCAGTTGTTGGGAGATAATGGAAACAGCAATGTAGAAGGACAAGCAACTGATCAGATAAACAGCACAACTAAGAACAAAGGGGATGATTTACACGCCACCTTTGCCGATGTGGGTGGAACCCTGATTGGTGCAACCATAATTGCATTTAACATTGCTCCAACAGATGAAATTCCTATGCTTGCAGCCGCAGCCTCGCCACCTTGGCAGTTGGCAATGATCGCCACATCTCTGCTGATTTCTTATGGCATTGTATTTCAGGCAGGCTTTTCTGACCAGCAAAAGCGAAGACAGCAAAAGGGAATTTTCCAACGTCCATCAAGCGAAACCATTATGTCCTACCTAGTTTCACTGCTAGCAAGCGCTTTTATGTTGTGGTTCTTTCAAAAGTTAACTTTTGGCGACCCTTGGACAATGTGGTTAGATCACACCTTAATGCTGGGATTACCTGCAACTATTGGCGGAGCAGCCGGCAGGTTAGCAATATGAATAAAACAGAACAACCACCACGCTCTATTGCAGAGTGGGTGACATTCAGCGTTGCCTCACTTATCCTAGCAATCATTGTGAGTCTGGTAGGTTACACTTGGCTGAACGAAAAGAATCAACCTCCCATCCTTTCTGTTACCAAAAAACCAACAATTCGGGAAGTTGATGGACAATTTTATGTTCCCTTTGAAGTCGAGAATACTGGAGGAGACACAGCCGAATCAGTCCAAATTATGGCTGAGTTACTAATTGACGGTAAAGTTACAGAAACAGGAGAGCAACAGATCGACTTTTTATCTGGTGGGGAAACTGAAGAAGGCGCATTTATATTCAGCCAGAACCCGCGCCAAGGTGAGTTAAATGTGCGTGTTGGTAGCTATAAATTGCCCTAATGAAGATTTAAAACCGCAGATATAGCGATTCTTATTTGAATAGGGACACGGCAATGCCGTGTCCCTATAAGTATCTGTGTTCATCTTTGGTTAATTATTTTTTTCTCTATGTTACCCAACCCATGCGGGAACGGTTATAAACAGAGACGAACACAAGTAATTGTAGAGTGGGTATCTTGGAAGTTTTTAATTAAGGGTGTCAAGATACTCACCAAACAAGATTGGATATTTTATTTTTTGGAAATCCTTAAACTTTAACCTTAGCTTTTGACCAAACGCCGTTTTCATCTTCATCATATTGCTGATGAACAGACTCCCAAGCGGCTTGTTCAGCAGTGAACTCGTCATTTTTTTCATTGAAGACAGTGTTATAACGATCAATGAATGTGCGTTGAGCTTCATCAGAAAGATGAGCGCGAACTTCAGGAGACAAATCTTGTGGGCTGTTGCACTGTCCGGGACAAGGGCGAGCAAAGGTTTTTTCAATGGTGTTAATTTCTTCGCCACCAGCACTTTCGAGGAGCAATTGAAATTCGCCAGTGCGATCGCTCGGTACTTCTGCCATCAATAAGAACTCACCAGCTTGTAAGCGGGTTTGGTAGATAGTCGCTTTATCTTCTGGCATTCCCAAAGTAGTTAGAACCGATACTAAGCCAGCACCTGCACTACCTGCGATCGCTCCACTAGCAGCCCCTAACAGCACTGCACCAATAGGCCCTGCTGCTACGATTGGGCCGACAAAGGGAATAAACAATACACCTACACCCGTGAGCAAGCTGAGAAAGGAACCAAACAAGGAACCAAAAACTGCCCCTGTTCTCAAACCTCCCAGAATCACATCTTTTTTACTAATAAAGCCAGCGATTCTAGTTTCCGACTGAAAATTTCTGCCCATGACCGAAATATGATCTCTAGGCACACCCCTGTCTAGTAAACGTCGAATCACATCATCAATTTGCTTCTGTTCTTTAAACACGGCAGAGATAGTACGTTCTGCTTTATATACTTCTGGCACTTAAAAACTCCTTTTTTGGTTTGTATTATCTTGTTTTTGCAATGAATATGGTGAATAGGTAGATGCAGGCAGATTAACCCTTTCACACCAGTTAGAAGGAGGATTGATTTCTCCTTCTAACTGATTTAACAGACAACCATGCTCAACTCAGACCTTATGAGCTACACACCTACAGGAGTCTTGGCCCCTTCTGCTGGCTGTCTACCATCTGGGCCCAGTGCTTCCCCTTCAATAAATGAACGCAGCATCCAAGCCATTTCCTCATGCTCTTCCATGAGTCCAGTCAGAAAGTCAGCAGTTCCCTGATCGTGGAACTCGTCACCAGACTGATCCACATGGTCTCTTAAGTTACGAATAACCTGCTCGTGGTCTTCCACTAGATTAGCTACCATCCCCGTTGCTGTGGGAACATTACCAGCATGTTCCTTGAGAGTAGCAATCTTGAGAAATCCTTCCATTGTGCCAACTGGATAACCGCCCAAAGCACGAATCCGCTCTGCTAAAGCATCAATATTTAGAGTCAGCTTTTCGTAGTGTTCTTCCCAAAGCTGGTGCAAAGAGCGGAACTGAGGCCCAACGACATCCCAGTGATACTTTTTGGTTTTCACCAACAGTAGATAGGCATCTGCCAAATCTTGATTTAACAGATTAATTACACCTTGACGCTGTTCTTCTGTCAAACCAATGTTTATCGCACGCATTGTTTTCCATCCCTAAGCAAACTTATCTACTAACTTCCCAAATTTCACACAGATTCCACATCAACCAAAGGAAATATTATGAGCTTAAATTAATTACCGCATTTATAATTATGCCTATGTCTTAATAGGTAGTGTTAAGCCAGTAATCTAGTAATTAGCGAACTTTATTACTTTATTCTTTTTAAAATCCAAAAATAAAAATATTAAATATAATAGTTAATTAAAACTATCTAAACGCAAAACGCAATTTCCTAAAAATTGCTTAGGATGAACATAATTTTATATTTACTTGAATTTGCCACCTTAAAATTAATTACTAATTAGTAATGGGTGACTGCGTTTACGCAGTCACCCATTACTACCGAAAAATTACCAGAACTATTATTTTAGTTACTTACCTGTAACTTTCTCCAACACATTCTTTATATTTTCTTCAACAGATGTTGCACTCTGGGAATTTTCTGGACGCTTTTGCTTGTCAATATCAGCAGCTCCCTGCACCTCATTGAGTCCTGCGTTAGTTTCTTTTTGAGTCTTTCTCAATCCTATTGGTGGTTCTTTAGCGGCTTCGTCAGTTTTGCGCTGAATGTCAAGCAGTTGTGTAGTAGCTTCGGTAGGGTCACTTTGGTAGCTATCGATCGCAAAGGCAGGAAAAGCACTAGATAACAATAGTATAGCGCAAGTAAAAGCCACAACTAGAAAACGTACTGGGCTTAAGATAGATAAAACAGAAGCAATAATCTTCATTTCAAATCCTCGATAACAGCTTTAACAACGCAGAACTTTGATTGAAATAGCGGAAGCTCATACCTTTATTTGGTAAACTTGAGCAATAATAAAAATAGCAAGCCACGCTTCAATCTGGAAGTTCTTTAAAAACGAACCTGATGAAGAAATTGTCCTTGTACTTCTGCATCGAAATAGTAAGGGATAATAAGAAAATACCACCTTAATTCTTTAGCAAAATCATTACGTTTTTTCTTGACAATCTTCTCTCAAGGTTCCCTGTTTCTACTTGTACTTTGAAAATGCTAATGCCTGCATCAATCTCTAGAATGAAATTTCCTATATCTATAGTTGTAATAAAATCAGTCTCTAGGTATATCGACTTAATATAGTTATGGCAGGTTAACGAAAATCGGCGGGAATCCCATCTCTTCAAGGAGTATCCGGGATAACTTCCCACCGATTTAGTCATTAGTCAGTGGTAAATAGTGATTAGTACCAATAACTAATCACTAATGACTTCGATTTCCCTAGTGCAATTCAAGAAAACATCGCTTTGCTCGTTTTTTCGAATTGCCGCGGGATGAGTTAATGTTTCTAGTATTATGTTCAGTTAGCTTGACTTTATCCAGTCAAAGGACTTTAAGGACTATGCACTTTAACCAAACCGGATTGCGAGCACAAAAGCAAACAGAAAATTCTGCCCCTCTGCTCTTAATAGTCTCCATTGGCAATTTCCTTTAAACTTGATAAGTCTGCTTTATTACCTCTTCTATTGAACTTACGCAATGGAACATTTCTATTAATTCATGGGATCTTGTTTTTCGCTTCGCCAACAGCACTTTTAACGGTGTTAAATAATGAACATCGAGGTCATCTCCCAAAGCAACTTCGGCTGCTTGCAAGACTTTTGTCGCATTCCCAAAAATATCCTCGTTGTCAAACCCTTCTTTTGCAGAAAGTTGATGTAATGCTGCATCAGGTACAGTTGCTCCACCCAGCAAGGTTTCATCTAACACCAACCCTTTTAATAATGTCAGCAAAGCCGCATAGATAGAAAAATCATCACAACTATCACAAGCCTTAAATTCAATACGTCCTACTTCAGCCGGAATGCGGGCGATTTTTGTCAAGGAAGGTGTGCTATCAATCAGTTGTTCTTGTTTTTGAACAAAAACTAGGGCTGCTGGTCTTTTTCCGGTTCTGATAAAAGTTCGTACTGATAGTCCATCCCATAAACCTCCCTTATAAAAAGGGGAACTATAACTAAAAGGGACGATATAAGGACTGTAATAAGTTAACTTTTTGCCAATATCAATTACACGTTCAGTAGACAAATCTGCCACTGAAATATTTAAGTCCGGGCCGTATGACACCATGTGAATATTAGCAGTTTGTTCGTCAGGATAAGCCTCTAACTGTTTGATTTCATAATCGTTTAATGGGGGTTGAGGCTCAAAAACCGGATTGTATGGATTAAAACTAACTAAAACTGGTGAGAAACCAAAGTTAGCAGCAATCTCACGTAGCAAGCTAAAACTTTCTGATAATTCAGTAATAGCGCCTTGAATATTAGAATGTATAGTCGTTCTAATTTCAATACCTTTAGCATGACAGTCTATCACCTTGTCGGAATCTGCAAATCTTTCAAATCCCTCAATATACCATCTTTTGATCTTAATACCCGCATCCCCAACCCGCAGTTGAGGATAGTCGCTGGGGTATGTGGGTAGCTTTTCAATAATTTGATTGAAATCAGCAAATTTGGTGTGGGAAAAATCAGCAAATTTTCCTTCTTTGTTTAGGAAAGCAACTTCATGCTCAATGCCAAATAAAAACATTATGTATACCTTAATTCTTTAGAGTTAGCCTAATTTAACTAATGCCAAGCGATACGAATCCCACAGAAGAGGCGTTCCGTTTCCTCAAAAAACTGTCGTCGCAGAACTATGACAGACATCCGGTAAATCTATGTCAAACCAGCAAACCCTGCCGTTATCCACTCGCTCAAAGGGTATATTCAGTCCTGCACCAATCTCGATAACGGAACCTTGGGGATGCTGATTGAGGTAAGTGCGTACCCAGTTGTCGAGGATGGTTCCTCATAAACAACAGCCTATCTGAGAAGATTTAGCAGTAGTAAATTTATCAAATTCGTAGTCTATCGCTGCAAGAATCTCAGATGCTTGAGGATCTACTATAATTGGATCTGCTGCCTGAAGCTCACAAGCTCTAGCCCAGAGGGGAATTAGTAGTGTTTCTTGAATGGTACCGAGGTGAACTTTGGTTTTATTCATGAATACCTCCACAACACAGATTAAATCTCCATTTTCAGTTTAAGTAGAAAAAATTCTCAACATTACTCTCAAATGGATTTTACCCCAAGACCGACTGTTGCGATTTGAAAACTTCTCTGGTTTATTTCTTGAGGCGGCGATACCTACGCAGTTTCTGGTTTTTCTCTGCTGCCCCACTATCTTCCTAGTCGCTGGGTAGGGTAGCTTAGTAATGACTGAGGAAAGCTTGAGACGTGAGTTTATGACAAGTACCGTTCAATCCCCCTACAGCAGCGAACAGATTGCCGCTTGGTTGCGTGGGCTGCTCACCATTGCTTGGGCAGATGGTAATTTTGATGCCCAAGAACAGGAATTAATTGCTAGCATCACCAAAAATGAATTAGCTCCTAAGATTCAATGCGACTCACTAGAGGTAATTACGCCAGAAGAATTAGCCGCAGTGTTGGGTAAAGGGACACCAGCAGCGGAAAATTTCTTAAGGACAGCGATAATGGTAGCGATCGCAGATGGTATTTATTCTCCCAGCGAAGATCAGGTTCTGCATCAGTTCTGCCAAGCCTTAGAACAGCCAGAAAAGTTACTAGAAGCCCTTCGCCACACCCTAGAACACCCACAGCAAGTTACCACCCCCGCTATCCCCACCCCTGCGCTGACAAAGCCTCAAATTGATGCACTACACCCCCTGCGTGACTGGCTGGATGGGCTAGATATCCAAGACCCAAGAGTAGCCCGCTTTTTGTGTAAAATGATTCCCTCCCAGTGTCCCTTTGAGCGGGATGTGACCTTATTTGGACGCAAGATTGTCCACATACCGCCGATGTGTAAAATTAACCCGTTGTATGAACAACTAGTGGGCTTACGTTTCCGCGCCCTCTCCTATCTGGCAGATAAATGCGGTGAAGATGTTTCACCATATATTTAGTTAAAGTGAAGAGTGAGGAGTTATAATTTGTAACTCCTAATTCCTAACTCCTCACTTTTCACTATTATTTAAGTATGCAATTTATCGACCAAGCAAAAATTGAAGTTGAAGCTGGTAAGGGCGGCGATGGTATTGTCGCCTTCCGCCGGGAGAAATATGTGCCGACTGGTGGCCCCTCTGGTGGTAATGGCGGACGAGGTGGGTCGGTATTTTTCGTTGCCGACGAAAACCTGCAAACCTTGCTGGACTTCAGATACAACCATCGCTTTCAGGCAGAAAAAGGGACTCGTGGTGGCCCAAGTAACTGCACCGGAGCAGGAGGAAAGGACTTGATCATCGAAGTTCCCTGCGGTACAACCATTTATGATGCTGAAACTGGCGAATTGCTGGGGGATTTAACTGAGCCGAAGCAGACTTTGCTGATTGCCCAAGGTGGTAAAGGCGGACTGGGAAATCAGCATTTCTTAAGTAACCGTAACCGCGCCCCAGAATATGCCCTTCCAGGATTACCAGGGGAAATAAAGCAGCTGCGCCTGGAGTTGAAACTTTTGGCAGAAGTGGGGATTATTGGCTTACCAAATGCTGGTAAATCCACTCTAATTTCATCTTTATCAGCAGCACGTCCGAAAATCGCAGACTACCCCTTCACTACCCTGATCCCAAATTTGGGTGTAGTGCGGAAACCTACTGGTGATGGTACTGTTTTCGCCGACATTCCCGGACTAATTGAGGGCGCGGCTCACGGAGCAGGACTGGGACATGATTTCTTGCGCCATATCGAGCGCACGCGAGTGCTACTTCATTTGATTGATGCCACTAGTGATGATGTAGTTAGAGATTACAACACAATTAAGGAAGAATTACAAGCTTATGGAAGGGGTTTAGCAGAACGCCCGCAAGTTTTGGCGCTGAACAAAATTGATGCAGTTGATCGGGAAACTGTCGATTTAGAAGCGTTAGCTACCCAACTTAATCATCTCTCCTACGCCCCGGTTTTTGTGATTTCAGCAGTTACCCGCACCGGGTTAGAACCGATGTTACAGGAAATTTGGGGAATTCTCGACCAAATGAAGGTTCCTGAAGAAGTTGAAGCATTTAGATAATTACTAATTCGTAATTCGTAATTCGTAATCAATATTTTCAGAAGGGGTAGCTGTCGGTAGTAAAAATACTTTGTTTTTTACTCACGGGGTGAAAGCTGTTAAAATTACGAATTACGTAGATTGCTTCTCGCCAGAGGTGAGTATTATTAATTACAAATTATGTTAACGCATCCTGGATCAGGGGAATTTTAATCATAAACTCAGCGCCTTGTCCTGGCTGCGAAAGACATTTTAAGGAACCGCCATGTCTTTCTGTAATGATCTGGTAGCTAATGGCAAGCCCCATCCCCGTACCTTTGCCGATGGGCTTGGTGGTAAAAAAGGGGTCGAATAGTTGTTTTCTAACATCTTCTGGTATTCCCAATCCATTATCGGCAATCGTAATTGTTACTTGATTTGGCTCCTCTAGTTGAGTGCAAATGCGAATTTGCGGGGAGGTCATTTGCTCTACCCTACGGGCGTTTTCCCAATGGATAGGACAAATGACGTAGGCGCTTCGCCTTCCCGCAGGGTATGACTCTTCCAAAGCATCGATCGCATTTGACAAAATATTCATGAATACTTGATTTAGCTGCCCAGCATAACATTCAACCAGCGGGAGTTTGCCGTATTCTTTGATTATTTCAATTGTCGAGCGTTGCTCATTACCCTTGAGACGGCTTTGCAAAATCATCAGAGTACTGTCGATTCCCTCATGGATATCAACAGCTTTCATTTCGGCTTCATCCAAGCGCGAAAAATTCCGCAGGGAAAGCACAATCTCGCGAATACGGTCTGCCCCAACTTTCATTGAGTTGATTATTTGTGGCAAATCTGATGTCAAAAATTCCAGTTCGATGAGTTCTGCAAAATCCTGAATTTCTAGCACAGGTTCAGGATAATGATTTTGGTAGAGTCGTAAAAGTGAAAGTAAATCTTGGGTGTATTCTTTGGCAGGGTTGAGATTGCCATAGATAAAATTCACCGGATTGTTAATTTCGTGTGCCACTCCTGCAACTAGTTGACCCAAGCTGGACATTTTTTCAGTTTGAATCAAGTGAGTTTGGGTGTGTTGAAGTTCGTGGAGTGTTTCTTTGAGTTCTTGGGCTTGTTGTCGTAGTTGCGCTTCTGACTTTAGCAGGGCTTCCTTGGCTTGTTTACGTTCTGTAATGTCCCTAGCAACAGCTACCTGACAGAAAGGCTTTCCTGTTTCAGGATGTTTAACCATAAACAGGCTGCAATCTGTGGGAATTTCTATATCCGTTTGAAAATGCCTATGGCGAAACTCGCCCTGCCAGAAACCATGTTCAAGCATCAAAGGAATAATTTGTTCTTTCAACTCTACAAGAGCTTCTGGTGAATGAAAATCAACCAATAATTTAGTTTTGGCTTCTTCCAGCCTATTAAGTCCCACCATCTTGAGTCCGGCGGGGTTCACATAGAGAACTTGCCCTTCTATTGAAGAAATACCAATAAAGTCGCTGCTGTTTTCAATCAACGCGACAAATTTTTGCTGTTCCTCTTCAGCGCGTTTGCGTTCTGTGATGTCTAACACCAGTGAAGCAACACCAATCACCTGGCCATCAGGAGCCACTAACGGGTTGTTATACCACTCACCGACCATCGTCCTACCATCTTTAGTGACGTTCTCATTGACACTCAAACTTCCTCCACGTTGTGTTAACAAGGCGGTGATAATCTCATTTACGTGCTTTCTAGCGTTTTCAGGTACTATGGTCTCAAAACTAGTCCCCAGCATTTCCTCGGTGGTGTATCCAAAGATTCTTTCTGCTGCGCGATTCCATGTCTGAATCTCAAACTTGGTATTCCATTCAATAATGGCTAAAGGTGTTTGTTCAATCAGCAACGCCAGTCTTTGCTGTGAAGCCCTAAGTTCTGCCTCTGCTTGCTTGTATTCGGTAATGTCGCGGTAATACCAAATCCTACCGTAATAGTCTCCTAAAGGTGATATCTCATCACAAGCCCCTTGCTGTTTACGCACGGGTGCAGAATAGCGCTCAAAAATCTCTCCAGACTTGAGGAAAATTTCATCACGGCTGCTTTCTTCTGGATGCTGGTAAAGATACTCCACCTTAGCCAGAAATTCGTCTGGATTTACCAGTTTGTCTAGTACCCATCCCACGAGTTGGCGATCGTCTCCTGTTTGGATCAGGGCCGCAGGAATTTGCCATAACTGGGAGAATTTCTGATTAAATGATGTAACTGTAAGATTTTCATCAATAATCAGAATTCCGTCGATGGAAGCTTCTTGTTGAGCTTGCAGTACAGCATTCATGCGGTGTAGGTCTTTCTCTGCTTGCTGGCGTAAGCGCAGCGCAGCAAGCTGTTCGCTGATGTCGCAAATCAAGCAACGCCAGCCGACCTGCTGACCCTGTGAATTATACATAGCAACCATCCTGACCCGAGCAGGAAAGGCTGTACCTCCTCGTGACTGTAGATAGGCTTCCCAATCCTGCACCTGCTGCAAATTTGCCAGTTGGTTCATGAAGGTTTGGCGGTCTGGTTCAGCGATAAAGAGGATTAATGGTTTACCTACCAGATACTTTTGTCTCACAGATAGTAAAGCTGCGGCTACATAGTTAGCCTCTTTGATGATGCCAGCTACATCGGTCACCAAGTAAGCATCTGGGGCGAGATCAAACAAATCCCGGTAACGCCGATGCTCTAATTCAGCCGTTTCACGAGCGATCGCTAATTCTTCGTTTTGTTGGCGCAGTTCTTCTTCAACCACCTGGAGTTCTTCTAGGGTTACCCGAAGTGCCTCGCAGGTTTCCATAAGATCAGTAGTATCAGTAATGCCAGTTATACCTAGAACTTTCCCGGCTTCATTCTGTAAAATGATGTCTCGAATACTACCCACAATAAATTTATTACCAGTCTCATCCTCAAAGCAAGACTTTTTTGTAGAGATGAGATGGGTTATACCCTGAGCATCGGTAAAAAAATCGTGGTTTTCATTCGTAATATTTGTGGTAAAAACCAGTTCATCTTTTTCGCGGAACACATCAGCTTCTGCTTGAGGAAAAAAATCATAGTCTGACTTACCAATTAATTCTTCTCGACTATGACCGACGAAATCAGAGTAGGTATCGTTAATTAATACCCAGCGATGTTGGCGATCTTTCACAAAAATTGGGTCAGATATGCCATTGATCATCTGATGCAGAAACGCCAAGGAGAAGTTTTGCGGCTGCGTGTTTTGTTTTTGAGCGGGGTTATCTAAGAATTTAGGATGGTTCATACCCGAATTTATCTTTAAAATCAAGCTAAACAAAAGCTGTTTAGCTACGTGTGCACCAGCATGATTAGTATTTATTATTCCCAGACTAAATACGGTTGCAACAACCAAACCAGTCTCTAACTTTTAGTGTTTCCAGGAGATTGGGGACTAGGAAGATTGTGCTTTCTGTGGAAACAAAAACGCTAGGTGATCCCTGCGGCGGTCTACGCCAACGCATTTATCAACTGTGGTGTGGCTTTTTTGAATAGCATAATTGATACAAATGCTTAAAAGCCTTGCTTGCTCGTAAAAAAACGGAGTTAGACTAGAACCATAGGGTAACAATCAGAGGAATATTATGATGAGCGATCGCGACTATACATTAATCATTGACAAAAGCGGTAGTATGTCTACACCAGACCAAGTGGGTGGTAGAAGTAGATGGGAGATAGCCCAAGAGTCTACTCTCGCTTTGGCAAGAAAGGCTGAACAGTTTGACCCCGATGGCATCACCGTTTACTTGTTTTCCGGTAGATTTAAACGCTACGACGATGTGACCTCAGCCAAAGTCGCACAAATATTTCTCGAAAATGACCCTGCTGGAACGACAAACTTAGCAGGTGTACTTCAAGATGCGCTGAATAACTACTTTCAACGCAAAGCAGCCGGTAAAAGTAAGCCAAACGGAGAGACAATTTTAGTCATCACCGATGGTGAACCAGACGATCGCAAAGCTGTGTTTGAAGTGATCATTCATGCGACTCGCCAGATGGAACGTGATGAAGAATTAGCAATTTCGATCATTCAAGTAGGTTCAGATGCTCAAGCAACTAAGTTCCTGAAAGCTTTGGATGATCAATTGCAAAGTGTTGGCGCTAAATTTGATATTTGCGATACCGTCACTTTAGACGACTTAGAAGAAATGAGTCTTGTAGATGTATTGACGAACGCAATAACTGACTAATGTGTTGATCACCCATAGTCCAGTAACTCTGAACTCTTAATTGGAGAATTGAATAATGCTCGAAAATCGTGACTATACCTTGATTATCGACAAAAGCGGCAGCATGGCAACCCAAGATCAAAAGGGTGGTAGAAGTAGATGGTTTGCGGCACAGGAATCTACTTTAGCTTTAGCTAGCAAATGTGAGCAATTTGACCCAGATGGCATTACTATTTATGTATTTTCTGGTAAATTTAAGCGATACGAAAATGTGACATCCAGCAAGGTAGCGCAAATTTTCCGAGAAAATGATCCTTCTGGTACAACTGATTTAGCAGGTGTGTTAAAACACGCAACTGATGATTACCTTCAACGCAAAGCAGCTGGTCAAACCAAGCCAAATGGTGAAACAATTTTAGTGGTTACTGATGGTGAACCGGATGATCGCAAAGCAGTCATGAGGGTGATTATTGAAGCTTCTCGCCGCATAGATCGAGATGAAGAATTAGCCATCTCCTTCATTCAAGTCGGCACAGATCAACAAGCTACCCGATTTCTCAAAGTCTTAGATGATGAACTCCAGAGTGCTGGTGCTAAATTTGATATCTGTGACACCATTACTATGGAAGACATGGAAGATTTGAGTCTATCCGAAGTGCTACTTAATGCCATTAATGACTAGTACAGTTCGGCATAAATAATCCACGCATTGAAAATGTCTAAAACCCTATGCAGTGGAAATTACGTTAGCGTAGCGGGGTGTAGCCCATTACGAATTACGCAAAGCGTTACTAGCTATACCATTTATTAGGAATTGCAAAAATGGATTCCATTGATAAGCTATTAGCTGAACTCCAAACCGAATACAAAGAAGTACAACCACAACAACAGCAGTCAAAATCAGCCACAGCTAAATCGTTTATTCCAGCATCGCCAAAGTCGGCATCTTTCATGGATAACCTTTTGGCAGAAGTTCAGGCTGATTTTGCCGAAGAGGATGCTGCTATTGAATTAAAAAGACAGCAAGAATTAGAACAAGAACGAATTCGACAAGAACAACTCAAAGCCAAACAACTAGAAGCTTTGAAAGTGGAAGCAAAAAAATGGTTAGCCAAAGTAGATCCACTGTCGTCCGAAGGACTTTGGTTTGAAAGGTTTGCTGAAAGTTACCCCTCAAAATTAGAGGCTGCGATTGAGTATTTACGAAACAACGAATAAAGTAATTCGTAATTCGGATAAATCTGCCAGCTAAAATTATAAGGTAGCAATTATTATTTATTATCTATGCTCAATATTCATGGCGATTTGTTTGAGCTAAATGTTGCACAGCCCATTCATGCATAGCATAGAGAATTGGTTGCAAAGTTTCTCCTAAAGGTGTCAGAGAATATTCTACCTTGGGTGGAATTTGGGGATAAACTTCTCGATGAATAATGCCGTCTTCTTCCATTTCTCTAAGTTGCTGAGTCAGCATCTTTTGCGTAACTCCAGGTAAAGCCCGTTGTAACTCACCAAACCGTTTTACGCCAGTCATTAATTCTCTAATAATTAAAACTTTCCAACGTCCGCCAATTACCTTTAGGGTAGTTTCTACTTCACAAGTCAGCCTGAGATGGTTTTCTGCTTCAGCTTTCATAGTTTTTTGTAGGAAATATCTTAATTTTAAGGGCTTTGAGGGGAGTTGAAGCACACCTGCCCCCAGCCTCTTTATTTAACGTTGCTAATGCGCCAAGTGCCAATTATGATTGTTCACTATTAATACTCTCATAAATACTGGATAGTAATTTTTCAAACACAACTGCTTTAAATTCTTGATTGTTCATCACTTGCATAAATATTTTTTCGCTACCATTGTTGATTGTGTCTATTTTCAAGTCTAGATAAATCATGAGTGAAAGTGAAATGAGTCACTTTTTACGTAGTTTTTGGTTTGAAAATATGTATTTTTATACGTGGTTAAGTCAACGTTAAGAATTCTCTCAAAATCGCCAGTTTTTGGAGTGTAAACAGTTACGTATGGGAAAATAAACTTAAGCATCAACAAATATCTTTTTGTAAATTTTTGTTTGTTTTTTAGAACGTTAATGTGTTGAAACATACGCATGTGTGTAGGTGGGGACCGTTGTAGCTATCGCTGCATAGATTAATTTAAATTTCTCTTGATTTAGTCTCTGGGAATCAGCAAATAAAGGCTGATTCTCCCAAAGATGAACTTTTATTTACTCAATGCAGGCTTAATGCATTAAGTAAGTGCAAGTTTAATAAAAATTGGAGGTTATAAAATGGCAATTCGGAATAACTTAGTTACTAATTTCTGGCAAAAAGTGCAAAAAGATTCAGTTAGCTGGGGATCGTTAGCTCTTTGGATAAGTGCATTATTTGTTCTATTAGTAATGCTTACAATGTTTTCTAACGCTTAATCTCAGCAAGTTTATTCTAGTTCCTGGGCAGTAGCCTGGGAACTAAGATAGGGTAGAATCACATCCATAAAAAACTCAAATTTGCATGACTTTCAGAGATATTTGACTCGAATCTTTTAAGTCAAAATAATTTATAGTTAATAGCCCACAAACGCCACTTGCTCCATTAAGATAGAATCTAGGGAATCTTAAGTCTGGTATAAAATAAAACTTAAAAATGCAGCGCGATCGCTCTCTTTGGGTGGAGTAAATGCCAGATATATTGTGATTCAACAACGCCAATTTTGGGAACTAATTAGTTAACTGTTCAGAAACTCACCAAAAACTGATAGCGTCAAACAAAGTAAAATATCGTTGTGGACGTTAAAGCTTGAAAACGCGTTCTAATTATTGGCAACTGCTGCCTTATATCCGACTCCAGTGGCAAACCATCACCAAGGGTATTATTGGTATCTTGGGATACGTGCTGGCAACATTAGTGTTGATCAATCTTGCCGGTAAATTGGCAACTCCCTTTGCACAAGGTAATGTAGTAGCGATCGCTCAAATAACTGGCAGTTGCGCCTTAGTATTTCTTGTTAGAGGATTGTTTCAATCTATACAAGATATGTACATGGCAAAAGCTGCTTTAAGAGTTGCTTTTAATCTCCGCCAGCAAGTCTACGCCCATCTTCAAAAGCTAAATCTCAGCTATTTTGAGACGGCAAAAGCAGGTGATTTGTCTTACCGCCTCACGGAAGATGTTGACCGCGTTGGCGAAGTGGTAAATAAAGTATTTCACGACTTTATCCCCTGCATTTTGCAGTTGCTAGCAATTCCGATTTACATGGTTTACCTAAATTGGCAATTGACATTAGCAACAGTGATAGTTGCACCGCTAATGGCTATTTTAGTTGGCTGGTTTGGTGAACGGTTACGCAAATATTCCTTAAAAAGTCAAAATCGCGTGTCGGGTTTATCAGCCATTCTCGCAGAAGTTTTCAACGGTATTCGTTTGGTACAGGCTTTTGCTGCCGAAAATTACGAAATTGCCCGCTTTGGCCATGAAGCAGAACGCAGTCTCAAAGCAAAATACTCAGCCGAACGCCTCAAAGCGATTCAGATTCCCATCGTCGGATTTCTGGAAGCCTTAAGTGCGTTATCGTTACTGATTGTGGGAGCGTGGCAAATTTCCCAAAACAACTTGACAGTGGCGAATTTTTTCAGTTATCTAGCGGCGGCGGCGCTGTTAATTGATCCCATTGGTCACACTACTAACAACTACAACGAATTTAAGCAGGGTGAAGCATCTGTTGACCGCGTTTTTGAATTGATGGCAATTCAGCCAACGGTAATCGAAAAAACAAATGCGATCGCTCTACCTCCAGTCAACGGCAAAGTAGAATATCGTCATATTTCCTTTGCTTATAAACCGGGAGAACCTGTATTAAAAGATATCAGTTTATTGGTATCACCAGGTGAAGCGATCGCTCTTGTGGGTGCTTCTGGCGCTGGTAAAACCACATTTGTCAATCTTCTCCCCCGTTTTTACGACCCCGAAACTGGTCAAATCTTCATTGACGGTGTTGATATTCGGGATGTGAAGTTGCATAGTCTGCGGCGACAAATTGGGATTGTTCCTCAAGAAACCATCATGTTTTCGGGGACAATTGCCCAAAATATCGCCTTTGGACAAGATATTTTTGACATAAAAGCAGTGAAAGAGGCGGCAAAAATTGCTAATGCTCATCAGTTTATTAGCCAACTGCCAGAGGGTTATCAGACTTGGGTAGGTGAACGTGGGGTAAACTTATCAGGTGGACAAAGACAAAGAATTGCGATCGCTCGTGCTGTTCTGCTCAATCCCCAAATCTTGATTCTTGATGAGGCGACATCAGCATTAGATTCTGAGTCAGAAGCGCTGGTACAGGAAGCGCTGGAAAGATTGATGCAAAAACGCACAGTATTTATTATTGCTCACCGTTTATCAACCGTCAGACGGTGCGATCGCATTTTAGTTCTCGAACAGGGACAAATTGTTGAATCGGGAACTCATGAGGAATTATTAGCCTTAGAACGTCGCTATGCGCGGTTTTATGCCC
Organism: Nostoc sp. NZL; assembly: GCF_015714705.1. NCBI lineage: Bacteria > Bacillati > Cyanobacteriota > Cyanophyceae > Nostocales > Nostocaceae > Nostoc > Nostoc sp. NZL. The sequence goes on from NZ_WBKL01000062.1 coordinate 23,701, forward strand.
AGCAATTTAGTTAGCTCCGAACTTTAGACATACGGAAAAATTAGCGATTGAGAAACCCTTCAAATGTCCTTTATGGATTTAGCATCATTTTTGCAAAAATAATTTCATTAACAATATCCATGACATCATTTATTACATCTTCTGCTGTTGATGGATCATGGATATATTGATTCAGTGACTTGAATTTTTCCGGTGAGATATTTCCCATTAGTTTACTATCCCAATTTTGTAGCATTTCGTCGAACACTTTTTTGGCATCGCCATTAGTGCATACAATAGGAATCACCGGAATTTTTTCTTGTTTAGCATACAGATAAGTCTCATAAGTTCCGCCAACACCCCCCAGAAGAATAACCAAATCTGAATGTCGCAAACAATCGAGCCATTCATTAATACCTGACTCCGTATATTCGACTTTTCCACCCTTAAATACAGGTTGTTTTCCTCGCGGAACAACGTGTGTTAACTTCTCGGTTAAGCGGATATTTTGTTGCGCGATTTTTTCAGCAAACTTATCAGCTACAACATAATCTACTCCCTCCCATCCACCTGTTATCAAGTTATAGTTATATTCTGCTATTTTTTCACCAAGCTTTTGAGCGCACCAATTGATTTCATTAGGAATATTAAAGTATCCTGTGCCTGCAACTAAAATACTTTTTTTACTTCTGAGTTGAACAGCATCATTTTTAATAGAATCAGTAAGCTGATTGATAAATGCATTAAAGTTATGTGATGGATCAATGCTTAATTTATCCGAGATAAAAAACATGAATTCATCAATTTTTTGGGAAATTTCTATAATTTTTTCAGCCACATCATACATTGCTGAATGTTTATGAGAAGATAGTTCTGAACCGATGAGTTGTTTGATTTTTTCTCTCTGTTGCTTCCAGTATTTTATGTACTCGCTCTTACCTTCTTTGGTATATACATCGGCATCCTGTAAAACAACTGGAAAAACTTTTTGCTCATAATCCTTGCGTTTCATGATTTCAACAGCTTCAAACATACAGTATTCCGATCGCAAATATTTGTCGCTGACAACAACAATCACATAGTTACCACGCCCGATTTCCTGCATGAAGTTCTGTATACTTTTGCCTAGTGTTAAGTAATTGCGATCGCGAATTAAGTTGTAATGTTCAGAAACAAGTGCTGCACAAATTTTATCAACTAATTCTTCGCGTTGACTGCCTAATTCACTCTGGTTATCTTTCCATGCATACGATATGTATATCTGATTCATTTTTTTTAGATTTTCTTAGATGCTATAGAGAAGTTTGGAAACAATGAGTGAATAGAATTTACTACTACATAAACTCTCGTCCATCTACGTGGACTAAAAAATAGCCCGCGAGGCAAAGATGACTCGGAGGGTGGGTTTTCAGCTATCAAAAGTTTGGATTTGTGTCTGTGTAGTTGTGATTTATAATCGCCAATACTAAATAAAATTTTACTTTTATATTTGACAACTGACCTACGTATTTTCTCGCAATTCAGATTTCTGTATTTCTACAATTCGCATTGCTTGTAGAGACGTTGCAATGCAACGTCTCTTATCTTATTAGATTATTCGTCGTGTCAGTTACAGCAGATTTAATCTCAATCAGTCTGTCGCTATGAAAAAGAAAATAGCTGTAATCTTACTATTTTTTAGACTGAATTTGCTGCACTAAATCATAAAAAGGTTGCCAATTATCTTCCTGAGCAATTGATTCCCAAATAGATTCAATCACAGGTCTTAATAATGCTGTTTTAGGATTATGATCAGCTAGAGTTTGGGCAATTACATCGATGCGCTCGCGCTCCAAATCATTCAAAATTTTATGGTATAGTATGCACCAATCATCAAAAATTCCTGACGCACCCGGTACTGGTACAATATCTGAACTATTCATCACAAAACCTGGCTCATCTCGCCATTTAGATGAAAAAGTCCGAGCCATCTCATAAAAGAATTGGTGATAACCAACTTGGCTCTCTTTCAAGAATTCAATCGTGAGATTTAAGAGTTCCTTAGCTTCTGGATGCGGCAACTCCATAAAACCTAACTTTTTCAACATCAAAGAACTGTATTCAGCTTGATAATACTCATCAAACATTGCTAATCTAGCTTCCATTTCGCCTTTATCAATAATTGCCTTTAAAGGTTCCTGGAACATTTGTAAATTCAACTGACAAATACTTGGTTGATTACCGTAACAATAGCGTCCATAATAGTCAAAATATGCAGCTATAAAGGATGGGTTGTAAGTTGGGATAAACGCGTAAGGGCCATAGTCAAAACTCTCTCCAGTAATCGACATATTGTCAGTATTAAGGACTGCATGACAAAAACCAGCCGCCATCCACTGCGCTGCTAGTTCTGCAACCCGTTTAACTAATTCGGCGTAAAACAAGGCATATTTATCTTGTTCATCACTTAAGTGTTGATAATACTGCTCAATTACGTGGTCTAACAGCTTCTTAGTTAAATCTGGACGCTGGAAATAGTGCAGTCGCTCAAAAGTGCCAAACCGAATATGAGAACTGCTCATCCTAATCATCACAGATGAACGGGTAGGCGAAGGTTCATCGCCCCGCCAGAGGGGTAAACCTGTTTCAATCATACTTAGACAGCGCGAGGTACGTACACCCAATTGGTGTAGTGCTTCGGCAGCCAAAACTTCCCGCACCCCACCTTTGAGCGTGAGCATACCATCGCCACCACGGGAGTAGGGCGTTCTCCCAGAGCCTTTCGTGCCAAAATCGTACAATTTGCCATCAGTGGCACGTACTTGTCCGTAGAGAAAGCCTCTACCATCACCTAACTGTCTGTTATATTCACCAAATTGATAGCCGTGGTAACGTAGTGCCAACAAGGGTTTACGCCCCTGAAATTTGCCAAAAGCTGTGATAAAATCTTCGTCTTTGACTACTTTGGCGTCTAAACCCAAGCGGGGTAGTAGTGCATCGTTACGCCAACGCAGGAGGTGTTGAGGAAATTCCTCTGCTGCAACCTCATCGTAGTAGTCGTCGCCTAGAGATTCTAAAGCGCTTTCGTAGTTGAGGGAGAGAAAAGGATTGCTAGAATTTTTGTAGTTTGGAGTTTCGGCCAGAGTCATTACGAGCAAAGCTTAATTCATTCTTCCCTTAATACTACCTCTGGCTTCAGCATCAGCATAGACGCAAAAAGCGACCCATATCTAAAATATGGCAGCGTCACCATCAAAATCTGGAGCGCATAATGGATAAAGTTTTGCAATTAAAGAAAAAGTTAACTCAATTAGCTATTTTAGACGCTACATTTGAGGTTTTCGGCTCAGAATCACACCAATATAAATTCAAACCTTGCTTGAGTAACAAAGATATTCAAGTATTTGAATCTAGATACAATATTACGCTACCAAGTGAATATAGAAACTTTCTCTTAGAAGTTGGTAATGGTGGTGCGGGGCCAGGATACGGGTTATCTGGATTGTCGGGAATTGAATCTGAAGATGTCACCCCAGAAAAACTATACCAAGATAACTACGAAATTCTCTCTAAACCATTTCCTTTAACAGAGGCATGGAATGATTTGGATTTGATTGTCAAGAATAATACGGGTTTTGTTATCAACAATGATGCCTACTTCGATGATAAATTTATCCAGGGCACTCTCACCATTACAAATTATGGTTGTGGAATTTATGCGATGTTAGTCATTACCGGGGAGCAGTCAGGAAAAATCTGGATAGATGACCGGACTAATGATAATGGGATATATCCTGCTTCTTTGAGTTTTTGTCATGCTTTCCATGACACCGACCCTGATGATTTTCATGCAGATAGTGATGAAGATCAGCCTATAAGTTTTTATGATTGGTATGAAGACTGGCTTAACCGAAGTTTGGATCAAATCCGCCAGTCTTTGTAAGTCGTAATTCGTAATTCGTAATTCGTAATTTTAGGCGAAACACTCACGCATAATTACACAATATTGGGAGCTATAATTATAGCAATTCTAAATCATTCGTAAGATTTGTGAATTCTGTTTTTTCTCTTTTGGTTGACGTACTTAGCAGGTCATCATCACCTAAATTACTCACTTAGTTTCAGATAGGATTGCTATACTTCGGGATTTGTACCCCTAATAAATCAATTATGAATTACGTTATTAAGCTCATCCCATCCCCTTTTAGGGGTGGGATTTCACGTTAACTGATGACGGTTGACGGTTAACAGTCAACAGCGGCGGGGCGGCTATCCCTGTCACCCCAAAAGCAAGTGGGCTTCCCGCCGCCTTGGTAAGTCAGACGTTCCTACGTTGCTAATGCTTCGTTATTCGCTATCGAGGGTCATTATCCATTACGAATTATTTTAATATTGAGGTGCTTGCCAATTAGGATTTATGAGACTTGTCAAAATATGATCTTCCCATTGCCCATTAATTAACAAATAGTCTCTAGCATATCCTTCAACAACAAAACCGAGTCTTTTGAGTACATTGCCACTACGCTGATTGTGAGGCATATAATTAGCCATAACCCGATGAAAATTTGACTCTTGAAAAAGATATTGAGTTGCGGCTTTTAAAGCTTCTGTCATATATCCTTTACCTTGTTTACTTTCCGCAAGGCTATATCCCACATAGCAAAAATGAGCGGCTCCTCGGACAAAATTACTAAAATTTACAGTTCCAATAATTACGGTTGGATGTTTTTTCGTAAAAATAAATAGCTTTAATGATTGACCATTAATAAATTCCAGAAAGCTATTCTCTATCTGATACTGCCAATATTCTTCAGTAAAAAAACCATCAGCCCAAAGAGGGTAGAATGGAGTAAGATAAGTTTTGTTATGAATAAAGTATTTGAGAATTTGGGGTATATCTTCATGGATCGCCGCTCGTAAGAACAGGCGATCGCTTGTAATTAGTGGCAGTTCTGATATCATAAATTACTTCATCGACGGGATCTCTTCCCGGAACATTCTCTAGATTTTGTAAATTCTCTCATAACTCGCGGTTTCGCAGCAGTGAGATTAGCTGTATTATTATGTTCCAATTTGGATAATCAGTGATCTAAGTATGGGTGTTTTGCCAAAAATGCCATTCTTCCGCTTTACTTCCAACAGATAGGGTGAGTATTTTTGCTGTGAATCTGCCATTCCACCAAAATCTTGATAAGCTGATGTCTAATATCTAGAGCCAAAGGATTGAGAGCCAATGGGTGATAAAGGACAGTACGCGGCATAACTTCGATAAAATAGCTTTGCCCAAACGCTGTACCGCCGGAAATTAAACCAAAAGACAGCTCAAGATTTAACCCAGTCTACAAGAAGGATAGTGATGTGGTGGGAATACGCTACGATTGGCAGGAATTAGAGATTCGGGCGATATACAACACGCCATTGCTAGAGCTTATTTATCAAGCTGCTAGCGTGCATCGCCAATATCATGACCCAACAAAAATACAAGTTTGTAAGCTTATATCTATTAAAACGGGAGGTTGTCCAGAAGATTGCAGCTACTGTGCTCAATCTTCCCGCTATAAAACAGAGGTAAAGGCGCAAGCACTCTTAGAAAAAGAAACAGTAGTTAGCATCGCCCAGAAAGCTAAAGAAACTGGTGTCAGTCGTATCTGCATGGGTGCTGCTTGGCGCGAAGTGCGGGATAACTCACAATTTGAGGAAGTCCTGGAAATGGTCAAGGATGTGACCGCAATGGGTTTAGAAGTGTGCTGCACTCTGGGTATGTTGACGGCAAATCAGGCCAAGAAATTAGAAGAAGCGGGACTTTACGCCTACAACCATAACTTAGATACCTCGCAGGAATATTACAGCACAATTATTACCACGAGAACTTATAGCGATCGCTTGAACACAATTGAAAATGTCCGTCAGACAAATGTTACCGTATGTTCCGGCGGTATTCTGGGTTTGGGCGAAACTGTCGATGACCGGGTTGGCATGTTACAAACTCTGGCAAATTTACATCCGCATCCAGAGTCTGTGCCAATTAATATTCTTTCCCAAGTACCGGGCACACCCTTAGAAGATCAGCCTGATGTACCCATTTGGGATATTGTGCGGATGATTGCCACAGCCAGGATTTTAATGCCAGCTTCTGATGTGCGTCTGAGTGCTGGGAGAGCTAGGCTTTCTCAAGTTGAACAAGCTTTCTGCTTTATGGCAGGAGCCAATTCTATTTTTTCCAGCGACGATAACAAAATGTTGACGGTGACAACTCCCTGTCCAGATTATGATACTGACCGAGAAATGCTGAATTTACTTGGTTTGGGGATGCGTCCGCCTTCCCAAAGACAAGAGAAGGTAGCAAGTCCGGCTGTTGTCGGATAAATATTTGATTTGGTGTAAAACATTTAGTCGAGGATTTAGATCCAGACTAAATGTTTTTTGTTATGTCCTTCTTGAACAAGGTAGCCGCTATTCTCCTTCAAATGAAGTCAAGAGCTTTCTTAAAAGCACAACAAGTAATTCCCGCTCTGACTGCTCCAAAACATTGAGGATGCGATGCTCATTGGCAACATGAGCTTCTACGGCTTTCTCGATTAAGTTGAAACCTTCTTCTGTCAGTTTGATTAAAGTACCGCGCCGATCGCTCGGATCAGGAATTCTTTGTACCAACCCAGCTTTCTCAAGTTGGTCAACGCGATGGGTCATTGTACCCGATGAAACCATCAAAGTGTTAAACAATGCCGTTGGTGATAGCTGGTAAGGAGCACCAGAGCGACGTAAGGTAGCTAACACATCAAATTCCCCAAGATTCAGACCAAACTGAGAAAACGTCTCTTGGATTGCGTGTTCAAAATGCTTGGCTACCCGTCCCATCCGCCCAATTACTCCCATTGGCGATACGTCCAAATCAGGACGCTCACGTTGCCATTGCGCCAAAATCATATCGACTGAATCGGAAGCCATTGTGCTGATTGCTTATGCAAGTTTCTTGATATCAAATATCTTAACATCAAGATAAATGCTAAAATCTCGATATCAAGTATCTTGATGTCGAGATAAATATCATGAAGATCATGAAGATAAAGACTGCCGGAAGGTTTGATATTTGGCTGACAGCCTTAGCACCAGCAATCTGGGGAACTACGTACATTGTGGCAACCGAACTTTTGCCACCGAATCATCCGTTGTTAGTTGCAGCTTTGCGATCGCTACCCATCGGTATTTTTTTAACCGCAAGTTTGCGACAACTCCCCAAAGGGATTTGGTGGTGGCGGATTTTGCTGCTGGGAGGGTTGAATATTGGTATTTTTCAAGCCTTGTTGTTTGTGGCAGCCTATCGTCTTCCCGGTGGAGTAGCAGCAACAGCCGGAGCAATTCAACCGCTATTAGTAGTGATATTTTCGTGGCTATTACTGGGCGATAAACCATCAAAACGAGCGATTATCGCTGCAATTACCGGATTTATTGGCGTTGGTTTATTGGTTGTCAGCCCTGCGGCTCGTCTTGATTGGATTGGAATTGTCGCTGCGATCGCGGGAGCAGTAACAATGGGCTTAGGAACGACATTAACCAAACGCTGGAAACGTCCAGTTTCTCTGCTGGTGTTTACGGCATGGCAATTGGCGATCGGCGGGATGATTCTTTTACCTATTGCCCTAGTTGTTGAAAAACCGTTGACTCACCTGAGTGTGACAAACCTATTGGGATTTGTCTATTTGGGTTTGGTGGGAACTGGGTTAGCTTATATGCTTTGGTTTCGCGGAATTGAACGATTAAAAGCCACAGCTGTTTCTTGCTTGGGATTGATGAGTCCGGTAGTTGCAACACTGATGGGATTTCTTGTGTTACATCAAACACTAACACCAATTCAACTAAGTGGAGGAGCGATCGTACTAGTGAGTGTTTTAGTGGGACAACAAACTAATCTATTAGGCGATCGTTCGACTACTTTTAAGCGAAACTAGTTATGAATTGAGGGACAGACAGAATGCCCGTCCTTCAATCATCGGTTGATAGGTTGAATGTATCTCTCGTTAAATTATTTTGGCAGTCCGCAAACCGAACAGCAGACCGACAGCCAAACCAAAGAACAAAGCTAAAAAGCCGATGTAAGCGACAATTGCAAACATTTATGTTTCTCCACAATACTTTCTAAATCTATTGAATCATTAGTTGTTGGGCATTGAGCATTGGAAAACTTTTCCCTAATCTCCAGTCCCCAATCCCCAATCCCCAGATTGCGATAGAATACAGCCCACGGGCGCTTGTTAGGGATTGGGCAATGACTTCTGTAATTAATGTGAATTTACCAGAGCAGTCTTATGAGATTGCGATTGCACCTTCGAGTTTAGATCAACTGGGTCAGCAGATGGCCAGTCTGAAGCTAGGCAAGAAGGTATTGCTGGTTTCTAATCCGACGATTTTTAAGCATTTTGGGGAAAGAGCGATCACATCCCTAACATCTGCTGGATTTGAAGTTGCTAGCTGCACCCTACCACCTGGTGAACGCTACAAAACCCTCAATTCCATCCAAAAACTTTATGATATCGCCTTGGAAAACCGCCTAGAACGTTCTTCTACTATGGTGGCTTTGGGAGGTGGTGTAATTGGCGATATGACTGGCTTTGCGGCCGCAACTTGGCTGCGCGGCATTAATGTTGTCCAATTGCCTACAACTCTCTTGGCGATGGTGGATTCCGCAATTGGTGGCAAAACTGGCGTGAATCATCCCCACGGTAAAAACTTGATTGGGGCATTCCATCAACCACGCTTGGTTTTGATTGATCCAGAAGTATTGAAAACTCTTCCTATGCGTGAGTTTCGGGCAGGAATGGCAGAAGTTATTAAGTACGGTGTAATTTGGGATGCCGAATTATTTGCCCAATTGGAAGCAAGTAAACGCCTCGACCAACTCCGTTATGTAAAACCAGACTTGATAAACTCCATATTAACGCGCTCTTGTCAAGCTAAAGCTGATGTTGTTAGCAAAGATGAGAAAGAAGGTGGATTGCGGGCAATTCTCAACTATGGACATACCATCGGTCATGCAGTGGAAAGTTTGACTGGTTATCGTCTAGTAAATCACGGTGAAGCGGTGGCCATTGGCATGGTAGCAGCCGGACAAATTGCTGTGGATTTAGGACTGTGGCAAAAGGAAGACACGGAACGTCAAAACGCTTTAATTCAAAAAACGGGTCTACCAACTAAGTTACCAACTGGAGTAGATATTGAAGCAATTATTGAGGCGTTGCAATTAGATAAAAAAGTCAAAGCTGGGAAAGTGCGGTTTGTTTTACCAACAGAGATTGGTGTAGTGACAGTTACCGATGAGGTGCCATCGGAAATTATTCGGCAAGCGTTGCGGGGAATGTGAACAATTTACAATTTAACAAGTTGCTCTGTCCAACGTATCCGTGTTTTAGAAGGGACATATCGTTGAAAAACTGTCGTTGAATATCAGGGAGTGGGATTGCCCTAATTGTGGAACGTACCACGACCGAGATATCAACGCCAGCCGTAATATTTTGGCGGTGGGACACACCGTTACAGCGAGATTTGCTTAACTTCTGATTCCACAGCAGGCAAAGCACTAAAGCCATGACGAGATTGGCTGATACCGCCGACGATCGCATCAATGCGGTTTTTTTGGAGCGATCGCGCATTTATCAATTGTCTACGACGGTAGAGTTTTCCCCATTGATTCAGTGCATAAGCTTCTGCTTGAGCATCTTTGATTTGCTGTGCAGACTTGACTGTGAGTGGAGTCGCAAACTCAGGTTTGTCGTAATTGAGCAAAAGTCAGTAAATCGCAAAGTTTTCCTCAAGAGCGATCGCTAAACTTTGCTCTAATATTTGTTGACTCTTGCCATCGCTAATTATTTGCAATGCTAAACCAAGCGATCGCAATCCACTAACTTTGACTTCCGAATCTGGCATTGTTCCCAGCTTTTGAGTCAGTATTTCTAACTGTAGAGGGTACTCTCTCCAACCGCGATCTTCTCTGGAATAACGCAGCATTCATAAAATAGTCACCTTTTGTTCATAAAAAAAGCCCCCTCCTCGCTTGCGCGAGGAAGGGGATGAGGGTGGGGATAGTCTAATATCCGCCTTCTTCTTCGTATTCTGGCTGCCTTTCTTTAACTTTCTTGGGAATATTCACGGGCTTGGGCGCATCTTCCCAAGCATCGCCGTCTACATCGTCATAATCATCGTATTCATCAACGTATGGCTTACTGTAGGGCTGGGCTTCATACTTTAGCGGCTGCGGTTGTTGATACCTGTCGCTACCCGTTGCTTCGCTCCAGTTATCTTCTTCCTCGTCTTCTTCGTATTGAATAGACTCATACTGCCGCGCCTTCATTACCTGACGCTGTGGCCTTTCCTCTTCCACATAGTCTTCTGTCCATTCTTCTTCCCGCGCTACAGGTTCGGGGGCGCGAACTTTTTGCCTGGGTGGCTGCAATGGCACTCCACTAGGCAGTTGATTGGCTGGTGCAACTTGGCGTGGTGGAGTATAGCCGTATTCTTCTTCTATATCGCGCTCCCAAGGTGCTTTGCCGATACCCAAACGCTCTAGTAAACCAACTGTCAACTGGTTTACCCGTTCTTCGGCTCCCTCAAACACAATCAACCGATTAGGGCCAGTGCTGACAATTTCATCCACTGAGAACTCGTAAGTGCTGAGAAATTGATCGGGAATTTGGGGCAATCCTAAAGAAGCAATAACTATGGAGTTAAGCTTTCCGGTTTCGCCGTTGAATTTGAAGCCGCGAACTTTGCCTAATACTTCACCTGTTTCTGTAATTACTTCCCAGTTAATCAGATTGCTGAGAGATTCAACTTCGATATCTTCAATTGCATCTTCGTTATCAACTAGGATGACATCACCAATCTGGCTGATGTTGTTGAGGTACATATAGCGCGGTATGCCCGAAATAGAGATCAGGCTGTCTCGCAAACCAAGAGCCACAACCTCTCGTTGATCAATATCAACCCAGACTTGACTGATGATGCCTAACCGCTTGCCGTTATCGCGGGTAATCACCTGGGTATTTAATATGTCGGAACGCCTAATTATCTGTTCAGAGGTCATTCTATACCGAGTCCTGATCTCCAATCCGGTTTATATATACACTATTATTAACAAAAATTCAAGCAGATGTATTGGATGATTGTAACTTAATCCCCAAAACTTGAGTGTAAGCTCCTCGTGCTTGAGTAACGCCAATTGTGCGTTCGGCTGATTCTATCATCGGACGACGCAAACTCACAACTATAAATTGCGCTTGTTGTGACTGTTGTTTAATCATTCTAGCTAATCGTTCTACGTTTGCCCCATCTAGAAACATATCTACTTCGTCAAAGGCGTAAAAGGGCGATGGGCGGTAGCGTTGCAGGGCAAAGATGAAGCTCAAAGCTGTAAGTGATTTTTCTCCTCCAGACATGGAAGCTAGGCGCTGTACGGGTTTGCCTTTGGGGTGTGCGACTAAATTCAGTCCGCTACTAAAGGGATCTTCGGGATTTTCGAGTTGTAAATAGCCGTCACCGTCGGAAAGAATGGCAAAAATCGATTGAAAGTTTTCGTTGACAGCATCGAAAGCTTCTTTAAAGGCAAGTTGGCGCAATGTGGTAAAGTTTTCAATCCGCAAAAGTAGTTCAGTGCGCTCCCCTTCTAGTGTCTCTAATTTTTGCGTCAGTTCTTGGAGACGGTTTTGGGTGCGTTCGTATTCTTCTAACGCCAGCATATTAACAGGTTCCATTGCCTGTAAGCGTTTAGTAAGCGATCGCAATTCTTTTTGCAATTCTTCCAAATCTACCTGATCTGGAACTTCCGGCAAGGGATTTGGTAATTCTGCCCCCAGATCCCGCAACTGGCTTTGCAGTGCAATTAGTTCCTCCCGCCGCTTCTCTTGGGTTTCTTTGAGTTTTTCGATTTCCCATTGCAATTGTTGCTGGCGCAAAAGATGCGATCGCACTTCCTGTTCTGTGGCGTCGCGTTTTTGTTTCTCTTCTCCCAAATTCTGTTCCATTTGACTCAACGATAAACGGGTTTGGGTGATTTGCTCGTCTATCGTTGTGATTTGTGTGGAGACGCGATGAATCGCTTCTCTACAAGAGATTTGTTGGGTTTCGTATTCGGTGATTCGCGTTTCTGCTTCTTGGCTTTTTTCTTGTAAACGTTGTTGCTGATTTTCCAAATTTTTTAATCTTTGTTCAGCTTCGCGTAATGCTGTCTCCCGTTGTTGCAATTGTTGCTCTTGAATTTTAATAGTCGCCTGGATTTGTTGCCATTCACTGGGAGTTTGAGATGCTTCCAACTCTGCTAAAGCGTGTCGCAATTGTTGCAACTGAGATTCTTGTCCAGGTAATTCCCGCTCCAAAATTTCCAATCGGGATTGAGCAGTGGCTAACTTTTCGCTGTTTTGGGCGAGTTGCGATCGCGTCCCCTCTAGTTGCGCTGTTAAATTTTTAATATCTTTCTGCAACTGTTCCAATTGCAACTGCTGTTCGCGCCGCGCCTGTCGCGCTTCTGCGAGTTCCTGCGTGAGTTTTTTGGTTCTGGCTGACAAAGTTGCGATCGCTTCCGTACAACGCTCTAAAACCCGCTCAATGTCCACCAAGCGAGTTTTTAAAGCGATCGCTTCATCAGATTCCGCCGCTTCCGCATTGCCAAAGCGCAACGCTGAACGATTGCTGTTGCTACCACCAGTCATTGCACCGCTAGTTTCCAGAAGTTCCCCGTCTAAGGTGACAATGCGATACAGTCCTAAATTTTTCCGCGCCGCCTCAAGGCTGGAAAAAACTACCGTGTTGCCGAAAACATAGCTAAATACATCTTTGTAACGGCGATCGCAATCGACTAAGTTAACAGCATAATTAACGAAACCGCTAGCAAAACGCAGCGTTGCATCTTGAGTAAATTTGGGAGCGTGAATTTTATTCAGCGGTAAAAAAGTTGCCCTCCCTGCACGCTTCTGTTTGAGCAATTCAATACCCGCTGCGGCTACACTATCATCTTCCACCACAATATGTCCCAAGCGCCCACCGGCAGCCATTTCCAAAGCTAGCTGATGGCGGGGTTCCACCTTTCCTAACTGCACAACTAAGCCACAAAGTCCAGGCATTCCCGATTGTAAAATGACTTTACTAGCTTGGGTTCCTTGGACTTCTTGCTGTGCTTGCGCTTGCGCTTCTATTTTATCCAACTGGCGTTGTTTTTCCCGTTGTTCAGAAAGTAAGCGTTTTTGAGTTTCCTGTTGGATTTGTAATTCTTGTTCTGTGGCTGAGAGATTTTGGGCTAAATTTTGGATGGGTTCGCTAGAGGCGTTAAATTCTGTTTCAACTCGACTGCACTCGGCTTGTTTTTGGGCTAATTCGGGTTCGTCGCGTTCAATTAACTGGGTTTGCTCTTGGATTAACTGCTGTAACTGATTATTGCGTTCCCGGAGTTGCGCTTGTTCTGTGCGTTGTGGTTCTAGAGTTTGCAGCAGAGTTTCAATTTGGCGGTTGAATGCCGTTTGTTGCTGCACCCACGCTTCAGAAGCCGAGGCGATTTCTGCGGCGGCTTCGCGGGAGGTTTGTAGAGCTTGGTGGGCTTCATTCCTTTGGTGTTGGGAAGACGCGATGAATCGCGTCTCTACAAGCTGGGTTTCGGCAATTTCTGCTAGGGAATGACGGTGTTTTTGAATATCTTGTTGAGTTTGAGCTAGACGTTTGGCGGTTTCTTGGGAAGCTGTTTCTAATTCTGTGAGTTGACGCTGGAGTTGTTTTCGTTCTGCTTCTTGGGTGGCGAGGGTAGATTGTACCGCCAAAAGTTCATCTTCACCCAATGCTTTCACATGGGCGTTGAGTTGTTCAAGTTCAGCAGTTTTTTGAACGATTTCGGAATTTAGGTTTGTGAGTTGGTTAGTGAGTTCAGTAGAATTGCGATCGCCTGTTTGAATTTCGTGAACTAACTTTTCTTGTTGTGCTTGCAAGGAACGCCATGATAAAACAGCTTCCCACGATTGTTTCGCTAGAAATTCCGTGCGGAGTTTTTGATATTTCTCAGCTTTAGCACGATCTTGGGAAAGGCGATCGCATTGTGCAGTTAATTCCGTCTCAATAATCCGACAACTATCTTCCTTTTCCTTCACCTCATCTAAAGTTGATTTGGCTTGGATAATTTTGCGATCGAACGCCGCCACCCCAGCCAATTCATCAATAATTTCCCGCCGTTCCCGCGCATTCATCGAGATAATGCTGGTGACATCCCCTTGCAGCACCACGTTATAGCCTTCAGGATAAACCCGCAGGTTACTTAGTTGCTGATGCAACTCTGTGAGCGTGCAAGCTTCACCATTGATATAGTAATTTGACGTGTAACTTCCTTGGTGAGTGACTCGCAGCCTTCTAGTAACACTCCACTCTCCCGATTTTGGATTTTGGACTTCGGCTTCGCTCAGTTGAACGACTTTGGATTTTGGATTTTCTTCCTCTGCTTCCTCTGTTTTCTCACTCTGCACCTTTGCGTCTTTGTGTGAGATTTCATCCGACAAATCAAACGTCACAGTGACACTAGCCTCAATAGAAGCACGTCCTTTAGAGGTTTGGGTGTTATTTACCAAATCTGGCAGGCGATCGGCTCGCATCCCCTTAGAACTAGAGAGTCCTAGGCAAAATAGCAGTGCATCTAAAATATTCGATTTACCCGAACCATTTGGCCCAGATATGACAGTACACCCCGGTAGCAAAGGGACTGAGGTAGTGCCACCGAAGGATTTGAAGTTCGTAAGTTCCACGCGCTTGATGTGCACCATAGGCGCTGGTTCACTGGGCTAATGAAGAACAAGTGTATCAACTAATTAAAAATTCGCAAGAGGGTAGGAGGGAAATTTAGGATTATCGTAGACGAGTAGCAGCTTACCGCAGAGGCCCAGAGAACGCAGAGGAGCTAAGGAGAGTTTTGCAGGGAATTGAATTGGAAGTAGATAAAGTATAGATTTTAATGCAATAACCAATTTAAAAAATAATATCCCCAACTTCTTAGATAAGCTGGGGATTTGTCTTTAGTGCAAAAAGAAAAAAGCAAGAGACGCGATTTATCCCGTCTTTGCTATAAACCTAATCAAAAACAGGACTTATATACCGATTTTCATTTGAATGAGTTACATGGTATGGACGCACTATCATACGTGTCAACTTAAAGTTAAAACCAGTCTAGAGGCGGAGCCTCCCTTATTAGCGGCAGCAGCCCAATGAGCATCATTTCCAGCCTCTTGCTAGAAACGAGGTTTGCAAAGGCTTTTGGTTGAAGTTGACACCAATGGTTGATACCTCGCGCCTTATAGGCGGTCTTTCAACTCAGCACTCTTCGTTTGCAAAGTGCTGTATATTGTCCTATAGCTTTTTCACAGCATCAACTTTTGCTTCCACCTTCACTGTTTTCACACCTTGAACTTCCTTAGCCAAGGTTTCAGCTTTTTTAAGTTCTTCAACAGAAGCCGCTGTGCCTTTGAGGATAATTTCACCCTCTTTGTTTTCAACTTGTAACTTATTGCCTGGTAAGCCTTTATTCAACTTTTCGCTAACTTCATTTTTCAAGTTGCTCTTAGCTTTTGTTGCTGCCGTTTTTTCAGAATCGGTTTTAACTTTAGTGCCTGTACTAGCTGCTAAAGGAGTCGTTCCTTTTGCTGGAATCTTAGTAGTAGTTTTATCCGCAGTTTGATTTATCTGAGAAGCTGGTGTTGCTGGTGCTTGAGCAGCTTGATTGGTAGTGCTAGGAGTTTCCAAACCAGTTTTAGGAGCTTCTTGGCAGCCAAAAGTACCAACTACCAAAATGCCACTAACTAGCAATAGAATTAGTTTTTTCATTATCTATCTCCGAATTGAGTACTTGAAGCGATTAATTGATGTGTGTGTCAAAATAATCCGTAATTGATAATGACGCTAGCGGACTCGCTAACGTAATTCGTAGTTGCACTTCTAGAGGGTTTGCCCCCTCCACTATCTTGTTGACCACTAAATTTTTAACTTAGTGTTGGCTTTGTACCCTGTTAATTACGAATTACGAATTATTTAGTCATAGTGAGGAGCAGATGTTAAAAAACAATTAAAAATGAAGTAGCAAAAGTGCCTAAGCAAGCGCTCAGGTTACTGGAAATTCAAACTTAGACGATTTCTTGAAGCTAAGTTTTTGCACTCAGTTTTGAGAAATTCCAATTCCATTTTCCTGACGGCTGCTAACCAGGATGGCTCTGCATACAGCCTGTAGCTCTCAATGAATTTAACGTAGATGCTGAGTAGCTCTTTCAATGGTAGATTATGCCACCCCACAGTGGTGACTCGATGTTATCAGATTTAAGTCAATTTGGCGATGTCTATAACGAATTCCAAATTTCAGCCTTTTTGCAATCCTGTGGCAGCAAAATTACCAACAAAATGTTACTTTATAAAACTATGGCTTACTTACAATAGCCTAAATATCAGGAAAAATTAGCCAATGCCCTACCTTACTTCTGCCAGCGAAATTAGTGACATTGTTGCTGAATATACCAGTGTTAAAACTCTGTGGATAGATACAGAAGTGGCTGACTATAAAAGTCGTAATCCCCGACTATCACTGATTCAGGTATTAGATAATCCTCAAGATATGAGTGGCGATCGCGTCTACCTTTTAGATGTCCTAGATCAGCCTGACATTATAGCTGAATTTATTGAAGAAATTATGATAAATTCTGCTATTGAAAAAGTTTTTCACAACGCCAGTTATGATCTAAAGTTTCTCGGTAACAAGAAAGCCAAAAATATTACTTGCACCTTGGAAATGGCAAAAAAAATCCCTTATTATCTTTTGCCATTACCCAACTACCAACTCAAAACTATAGCTACAGCACTTTGTAGTTTTAACAATATCGATAAACAAGAACAACAAAGCGATTGGGGAAAACGTCCCTTGACTGAAGAACAGATAGAGTATGCTTACTTAGATTGTATTTATCTTGCACAAATCCACTCAATTTTGTTAGGATTACAAGCCCAAGCTAGCCCCGACCCCGCAACGGAAGAATTAATATCACTAAGTACCAGATACTCGCAACTTGAGCAGCAATGGAAGTTGTTGAATTCAGAATTTGAGCATTTGCAAGAACGCATGAAAAAAGCCATGCAGGCTCAGAATATATCTGAAACTTCTTATTACAAACTGACTAGCTATGAGCGTACTACAGTCAAAGCTACTTTTACAGAATTAGCAAGGCTAGCACAAAGTGAAGGTATTAATTTAGATTTTCCCATTACACTAACTCAAAAACTCCAAAAAGATTTAGGGCAAAATCTGGAACAACTTTCTGTAGATATTGACAAAACTACTTCTTGGCGACTAACTCCCAAAACTCAAGAGAGTGAAACAGAAGATGAGTAAATTGTTCATCAGGCTACAAATGCCAGAATTTATGGAGTTATTATTTAGAATAAATCTAAATATTTTAAATATATTTTTTCAATAAGTATTCTAAAAGACATGAAGGACAGTAGTTTTCTGTTCAAAAATCCCTTGTCAAGAAGCTAAGAGATGACAATAGGAAATAGCGAAACTGGTATTTTTTATACTTCGTAATTTATCATCTATCCTACACATAATAATTAAATAAAGTTAGTGAATATCAAGTAAAATTGTCATTTGATTTTATACTTCTATCAAAAGTTAGAATAATTATTGAGTTCAAGAATTAAAATCTAGATTTTGATACTAATTTCGTTCAGGCGTTATGACGGTTTATATTAAATTATGAGACGGCGTTTATTTGGGCAAAAGCGAACAAGGGTAAGTAAAATATTTACCATAGCTATTTTTACTACATTGACTACAATTAGCAGTATTTCTTGTAGTAAGAATGACAATGTGTTGGTGACAGAAATAGGAGTCAGCCAACCTAGCCGTCGTTCAGCGACAACATCCAAAGGTGGGGAATTCTATCTTCAGGGAAAGAATCAGCATTTAAATGGTGATTTACAAGCTGCGATCGCTTCATATAGTAAGGCAATTGATCAAAATTCTCAATATGGCGCTGCTTACAACGGGCGGGGATTAGCCTACTTTGATTTGGGAGACAAGGAAAAAGCGATCGCAGATTACAATCAAGCCCTTCGTATCAATTCTAACGACGCGGAAGCCTATAATAACCTGGGGAATGCCCGCGCCTCACTAGGAGGTAACAGAGAAGCAGTTAAAGATTACAGTGAAGCGATTCGTCTGAATCCCAACTATGCCGAAGCCTACAATAACCGGGGGAATGCCCGCGCCACCAATGGAGACAAAAAAGGCGCACTAGATGATCTTGACCAAGCAATTCTCCTCAACCCCAAATATGCGATCGCCTATAATAACCGAGGAAATGCCCGTGCTGCCAATGGAGATCCACAGGGTGCGATCGCAGATTACAATCAAGCCATTCGCCTTAACCCTAACTTTGCCCCTGCCTACAATAACCGAGGAAATGCCCGCGCCACCAATGGAGACAAACAAGGGGCACTCAAGGACTTGGAACAAGCAGCAAGCATTTTTCAAAATCAAGGTAACAACGACTTATATCAACAAGTGACAAAAAACATCAAAGAACTTGGACAGTAGGGAGTAGGGGAAGAAGCAAGGGAGCAGGGAGCAGGGAGCAGGGAGCAAGGGAGAAGAGTTTTTCCCTCAGCCCCCCGTACCCTGCCCCTCTGCCTCTTTTCAATGTCCAATGCCCCATGCTCAATCCCCAATGCCTTATTCTTCAATCAATGGGCTGCGGAGGTCTTCTACCATCGCTTGAATTTCTGCTGGAGGAGGTGGTGTTAAGCGCGAAACCACTAGGGTAACAGCAAAGTTAATTAGCATACCCAAAGTACCAATTCCTTCAGGAGAAACCCCAAAGAACCAGGGTTGCATACCTCCAAACTTGACACCAACAATGTAGATGATCGTAAAAATTAAACCCGTCAACATGCCGGCGATCGCACCTTCGGAATTGGTGCGTTTGTCGAAAATTCCCAGGAAAATCACCGGGAAGAAACTAGCAGCGGCTAAACCAAAGGCAAAAGCCACTACTTCACTCACAAATCCCGGCGGATTCACCCCAAAATATCCGGCGAGGACGAGGGAAAAACCTACCATAATCCGCCCGACAAACACCCGTTTTTCTTCTGAGGCTGATGAATCGATGATCCGGTAGTAGATATCGTGGGCGATGGAACTGGAAATTACCAGCAATAAACCTGATGCTGTAGACAAAGCAGCAGCCAAACCGCCAGCCGCTACCAAGCCAATCACCCACGGAGGCAAGTTAGCTACCTCTGGGGTAGAAAGCACAATGATATCTCGGTCAATCTTGATTTCATTGGTGTCTTTGTTTGGGGTTAACTGGAAACGCCGATCCTTATTGATGTCATCAAAAGCCAACAGTTTAGTTTTTTCCCATTTGGTTGCCCAGTCTAGCTGCTGCACTTCTGCAACCGTCTGATTGTGCAGGGAATCGATCAGGTTGTAGCGGGCAAACATGGAGAGGGCTGGAGCAGTTGTATAAAGAATAGCGATAAATAGCAATGCCCAACCAGCAGAAAAGCGGGCTGCACGCACACTCTTGACTGTATAAAATCTGACAATAATATGGGGCAAGCCAGCAGTGCCCACCATCAAAGCAATGGTGGTGAACAGCACATCTAGCATCGATTTGTTCACAAACGGCTCAGTATACGGCTTAAACCCCAGGTCAACCTGAATTTTATTGAGTTTGTCAGCAATATCACTGAAGGTAAATGCTAGCTGGGGAACAGGATTACCAGTGAGAAACCAGGCGATCGCGATCGCTGGAATCAGGTAAGCAAAAATCAACACACAGTATTGTGCTACTTGTGTCCAGGTAATGCCTTTCATCCCTCCCAACACAGAGAAAAAGCCGACGATCACCATACCGATGATCACACCTGTATTGATATCTACTTGTAGGAAGCGGCTAAAAACAATGCCCACGCCCCGCATTTGCCCAGCAACATAGGTGAGGGAGACGAAAATGGCTGCAACTACTGCCACCAGACGAGCAATATTAGAGTAGTAGCGATCGCCTACGAAATCTGGCACTGTATACTTACCAAATTTCCGTAGGTAAGGAGCCAGTAATAATGCCAGCAGCACATAGCCACCAGTCCAGCCCATTAAATAAATAGAACCGTCGTAGCCCAAAAAAGAAATCAGCCCCGCCATTGAAATAAACGAGGCTGCGGACATCCAGTCGGCGGCTGTGGCCGCACCATTAGCAATTGAAGGTATCCCTTGACCTGCTATAAAGAAGTCTTTACTATTCTCGACTCGTGATTGCCAACCTATATAAATGTAGGCGAGGAAGGAAAGTCCAACTAATACAATAGTCCAAATTTCAACTGACACGGTTTTTCCTCACTTCTTGAGATTGTATTTGTTGTCTTGCTTGCTGAGATTGTATTTGCGGTCTAGCTTATCCATTTGAAAGGCATAAATGAAAATCAAGGCCACAAATACCAGGATTGATCCTTGTTGCGCCATCCAAAAGCCAAAAGGAACGCCAAAAAACCGTATCGCATTCAAAGGTTGAACCAACAAAATACTGAAAACTAGGGAAACCAATGCCCAGACAATTAAAAGATTACGAATTAAAGCAGTATTAGCACGCCAATAAGAACGGCGCTGATCTTCATCCATTGTTGTTCATCATCATTGCGTTGGTGCATCAAAATAATACCAATAAGCTGTTAATATCCTCTCTAATAACTGTATTAATTTTTAAATTATTTAGTAAATAATATTTACTTTAAAAGTATCAAATACAACTAAATAATGACTAGCTGAGAATTTGTCTATGGTCAGTTATGAACAAATGTTGGTTGATGAAGCTGAAATATCCATTAAATCATTGATACACAATAATTTTATATACAAAACTTTTAAAATATATTACGTGTTATTTACTAGAAATTTTGCAACTATAAATGCTATGAATTGACTTTTTACAGCTATACAAGCAATTTACGCTATAAAATCGAGTAAAGTTAATTAAAAAAGATACGAATAATTACTATAGATTATTACTTAGTTACGTTAGTAACATTAATATAATGATCTTGTTATTACACACATGGCCCATTACGAAAAGATAGTAAATTATTATACTAATACTGTCTTACACAGCTTTCCGATGCATTGCAGCCGTTATAGATGAGAACTTCGATCATCATGGTGAGAAAAAGCTGATTTCAAGCAACTGATTTGCTTCATTCTCAGCAACCAACGTCTCCATAGATTTTTTAACTAGTTTTGGAAGCCTCGCAAAAATAACTTACCTAATTTATTGGTGAGCAACCTTGATTCTCAAGGTTTGCAGTTTTTAAATTGGGTAACTTTTTCGTGCGTGTCTTCGGAAAGTGCGGATTTTAGCTTTAACCATACCACAAGCCAGAATATATGTTTATCCAAACACTCATCACAGAGCCGATTCATTTTTTCAGAATCGTTGTAATTGTCATATTCTCCATCACTGTGCATGAACTTGCTCACGGCTGGGCTGCGATGAGTCAGGGAGATAACACTCCACAAAAAACTGGTCATCTCACACTTAATCCTATAGTTCACATGGGTAAGGAATCAATCATCTTTCTCTGTCTCATGGGTATAGCTTGGGGACAAATGCCCGTCAACCCATCTAAGTTTCGCTCTCCCAAGCTAGGCAATATTTTGGTATCCGCAGCTGGACCATTATCAAATCTGGCTTTAGGCATTCTATTTATTTTGATGCTTAAATTTCTCTCTAATCCGAGTCTATCAGGGCTTTTGAGTGGAGAATTTCTTTACTTAGCGGCTCGGATAAATTTGACCTTATTTCTGTTTAATCTGCTGCCAATTCCACCACTGGATGGTTTTCAAGTTTTCAGTGAAATTTTTCCTCAGCTAAAGCCACTGCAATATAACCAATTCGGAATTTTTGCAATGATGCTTCTATTTATAATTCCAGAATTTGGGACGGGACTTAGTGAGATTGCTCATTTAGTTATCCAATCGGCGCTTGGGGGAGAATCAGCAGCTTCTTAAACAAAAATAGATTATTTATATAGTAATCCTATTTTATTTGTGAAAATTGAAAGCCATGCAATACTGTTTGGTTAAGGCAAGAGACGGCGATTTATCGCGTCTTTGTGATGATTTATCGCGTCTGTCTTTGTGATCTCGAATATTCAAAAACCTTAACCGAGCAGTATTGGGGGGTCTTGTCGATCACGAATGATTTAGGATAGCCACCTTTTTGCTATAATATTCAGTCTTGGCATAGATGCTGATAATACTATTACCAACTGCAAAAAAAGTACCTTCTTGCTCATCTTTAGAAAATTGTAAATTTGGGTATTTAGCAGCAGCTTCTTCAGCAGTCATAGGTTTTGCTTGCATTTGTTCTGGCAATACTCCAGTACAACCAATGTAAAATACCAAAGGAGAAATCTTATCTCGATAGATATTTTCTACATATTGTTCTAACTTGGTATTTGCTGCCGTTAAAGCTGCAACTATTTCCTCTTTACTGATCTGCTTACCAGCTTGTTTATCTTGCAATAAATGCGCCAAAGTATCAGCACCGACTTTCTTAAGAATACCTACGACTATCCCATTTTGCTCAAGCCCAAGAAAATCATCAAAAATTGATTTCATAAACTCGTCAACTTTCGTAATTTTGGTGCGTGATGACAGCAACCTGTGCCTAAAAGCGAGATTCTCATTCAGTGCGATCGCAAAACTCGGATTAATGATAATTTCTCCAGTTTCTTTGTCATAAAAGCGATACATTCTATTCAAAAACTTGTTAGCAGAATGAAACTTATTCAGGTTAAGAATATCTTGACTACCGATATCAATTTTATAGCTCAATCTTGAGTCAAGGGTGCCATTAACTAGAGCTTCATGGATGTCTGTGTATTCATTAGTTGTAGGGAAGTTGATGTAAACACTTTTGGACAGATAGTGCTTTTTAAACTCCTCTAACTGTCCTGCTACAAATACATCTGACTCCTTTTTCAAGTAAGCAGAAATAATACTAGTAAGTACTTTAATTTCTGCGAGTTCATTGAATAGTCCATCAATGCTGCTGTAACGGCTATTAGCAGCTACAAGTGGCAAGTTATCTAACTGAATGGTATATTCAGCACGAAAGTCAAATTCTTTTGCATCTAACACACCTTTTTCTTTGAGTGAGTCAAATGCTTTTTTACTGCTGATTTTGACTTGTAAGGACTTGACGTTTATTTTGCCGTCACTGACAATCGTGTAATTATTAAAGCTATTAAGGTCATTTACTAGCAAACCTGCTACCTCAATAGTGGGGATTTGGTCTTCAAATTTGGCAAGTTTGACTTTCCGTTTGATAAGCATATTGATAGTAGCAGTATTCCGATTAAACTGAAACTCGCCCATACCAACATACTCGGCATTATCTATATTTTCTGTCCGCAACCAAGGCTGAAGCAGTTCTCTATTTTCGTTTCTAATACCTTGGACGCGCTTGATACCTGTCCTTTGATAATGTTCTTGTAGATGTTTGATGTTGACGATAATATTTTTGCGGTATTGTGCAAGAATTTGGATTAGTTCTACCAGAGAAATTTTATTATTCGTCATATTGCTGCCTTCCATACAAAGATCAAGAATCTTTTAAATCCACGGTTACTGAGGTTTATTACTCTTTCAAAATAAGCTATTATAACCGTGCAAAATTGAAAGAAAAACACACAATAAATTGATGCCAAAATGTTAAAATTGGCATATATCACACAAATATCGTGTGTTCATGATTGCATTCACTAACTAGCTACTATGGCATTCATTTACTACAAACTTTGGGCATCGCCTGGTAAACTTCGCGTTGCATACTCACCAGATGTTCTTTTATAGTACAAGTGTATCATAAAAATGCCAAGTTGTGTAGGCATCCCTTAGCGGCTGCCTCTCTAAGTCTACATTTCATAAATATTAAGTGCATCTTCATTGAGAATTTATATTACCTTTGAATTAGGTAAAATCGATAACTACTGTTGATTTGAAATGCGTTATATTTCGGCAATATCTTCATAATTAGCGGTAAAAATTCATAATTTATGCTGAGGCGATCGCTAATTTAATTCCATAAAAATAGTAACAGTTAATTGCAAATTTTGAATTAGATTTTTAGAAATCATAATCAAAATTCTGTTTTACTGTTTGAGGATATAAAAAATGATGAAAAACAAAGTATTGTTTGGTGCCATCTTTATAGCAACTTGGGTAGGAACATTAATCCCCAGTGCTTTTGCTGCCTCATCCTGTTCTTTAGGACAAAAGGCTGAGGTTCTTTGGGAGGAAGCATGGTATCCGGCAACGGTACTTAAGGTTAATGATGATAATTGCTATATTACCTACGATGGTTATGATAGTTCCTGGAATGAATGGGTTAGCGCTGCACGCTTCCGGGCATCATTTCAAGTTGGAGATTCAGTTAGAATCTTGTGGAAAGGAAAATGGTATCAAGGGCAGGTTTTAGAAGTTAGTAATAATCTTTATAAAATTACTTATGATGGCTACGATAGCTCTTGGGATGAGTGGGTTGAACCTTCCAGAGTAAGCAGATAGGAAATATCTCACTTTTATAAATTGGAAGGGACGATTTCACCTGTAGGAGTCGTCCCTTAAATTTTTTATAAGTAAGTCGGTGCAATAAAACCAAACTATGTAAACAAAAGTAAATAAGGCTCAAACTCTTTCTCCCCCTGCTCCCTGCCCCCTGCCTTATTGCAACAATAATTATTTACGCCGACCTACTTAATTTAATCTGGCTGCCTCCCTAAGAATTACTAATAGAAAAACCTCGACGTGTGGGTTTAATAGTAGCTAACTCTACCTGAAAACTTACTTTGTCGCTCATTTCACCGCTTCTCGCTTCCAAAGTCCACTTACCAGGACGCAGATACCAAAATAAAGAATTAGCTGACTGTGTATTTAGCTTTTCACCATTCAGCCACCACTCTACAGGCGCAGATTTATTTCCCGCTAGCTTAAATTCGAGTTTTTGCTTCGCTTCTTCACCTGGATATAGCAAGAATAAATCGCCATGATGCGGAGATAAAATTCTCAAATTGGTAGAAACAAGACTCGATTGCTGTTGTTTTGCCAACCATTCATCATACTCAGGTGGCAAAGTGAATTGATTTTGACGTTGGTAGGCAATCTTATCTTCTGGATAGAAATATTCCTGCACCACTGAGGAACATTCTGATGTTGGGCGTAACCCAGATATAGCACAAATAGGTAATTGCACTAAACCGTCTGGAGGTGGAAAACCTTCTGGTTCATGATGTTCGTGCAGATGTAACATAATCCGATTCCACAAGGGTGCAGCCCCCGTAACGCCTGAAACTTGTCGCATCGGTTCGCCGTTGAAATTGCCTACCCAGGTAGCAACGGTGTAATCTGTGGTGAAGCCCACCGTCCAAGTATCCCGAAAATTGGAAGAAGTGCCAGTTTTAACAGCAACCGGGAAAGGTAAATTTAGCACTGAGTCTACACCAAATGCTGTTGCACGAGCATGGCTGTCACTAAGCATATTAGTTATTAATTGCCATATTGTCGTCGAATTTGAAATTTTAGATTTAGGACTTTGGTGTGAGCGCTCAGTCGAAGGATTTTGGAATGGGGAATCGGAAAATGTGCTTACTAGCGGCGTAGCTTCTCCGAGCCGCGCCATAGTAACATAAGCTCTAGCTAATTCCCATAAACTAACTTCGCCACTACCGAGAGTTAACCCTAAACCGTAATGTTCTGAGGTTTGATTTAGGTGTTCAAAGCCCAATTGATGCAGACGTTCGAGGAAAGTCTGCACACCTACCTTTTCTAACACCCGCACTGCTGGTACATTTAAAGAATTTGCTAAAGCGATTCGCACCCGCACAGGGCCAAGGAAGCTTTCGGTATAATCTGTTGGGCTATAAAGTTTTGCGCCGGGAATGGCGTAATGGGCGGGTACATCTGCCAAAATAGTATTTGGGCGAATTAAACCTTTTTCTAAAGCTAATTCATATACAAAAGGCTTGAGAGTAGATCCTGGTTGACGTAGCGCCTGTACTCCATCATTGCGTCCCAGTTTGGCTTCATTAAAATAATTAGGTGAACCGACATAAGCCAAAACTTCGCTGGTGCGGTTGTCAATCACCAATGCAGATGCATCATGGACATTATTGGCGGCCAGAGAAGAAATTACCTGCTGCACCTGTGCTTCGACAAACTGCTGTAAAGGACGATTTATAGTCGTGCGGATAACGGATTGATCCTCTAGGGGGGCTTGATTCCCCGCTTTGTAAGCAGGGCTAGGGGGAATCTGATTGGCTAACCAAAACAAAAAGTGTGGTGCGGCAATAATTCCCCGTTGGCTAGACTGAAACACAACTTTTTCGGCGGATGTTCGGGCTGCATTCGCACCGCTAATATACCCTTCCTGTACCATCCGATTGAGGACATATTTTTGCCGCTGCTTCAGCCGTTCCCAATGCTGGTAAGGGTTAAAGTATGTGGGATTATTGGGAATAGCAGCCAACAAACTCGCTTGGGCAAGATTCAACTCACTAGCTGGGATGGAAAAATAAGTCTGCGCTGCTGCTTCTACACCATATATATTCCCTCCCATTGGCAGCCGATTGATGTATGCAGAGAGGATTTCATCTTTATTCATCCCTGCTACTAACCGCCAAGATAGCCAAATCTCTTGCATTTTACCTGACAGAGTACGCGGGACGGGATCTAACATCCGCGCCAACTGCATAGTAATTGTGGAAGCACCGGAAACAATTCTTTTGGCGTGGATGGCTTCTTTGCTGGCGCGGATAACAGCTTTCATATCCAACGCCCCGTGATGGTAAAAGCCAGCATCTTCGGCGGCTAAAATAGCATGGATAAACTGGGGCGAAACCTGATTTAGCGGTACTACTGATGTATGCTCTTGGTCACGGGTGAGCAATGTTCCTAATGGTAAACCATTGCGATCGCTAAATTGCATTGCTAACTGACTTTGGGCAATGTCTGCGGCCCGAATGGGCGCAAAATAGGGTAGTAAGCGTACCACTAGGCATATTAGCAGCACAGCTAGGATAACTTTACTATGCTTAATTTTGGTTAGCGATCGTGAAATTATTTTCATCAGGAAATCCCTGCCCAAGAAAACCTATCTTAATTTTGACCATGCCATTACATCTACATCAGTAAATATGTCAAATCCTTAATAATTCATTTGTCATAACTTAGCAGATATAAATTAATATTTGCAGAAGTTAAATACTTCTTCATCGTTAAGAATTGTAGTCATTTTTGGAACAATAACACTGGATTAGCTATCTATGTAAATAAACATACGAAACATCCAAATATTGGATATAAATCACTAGTGATATTGCGCCCTCAATAAGGGATGCAGACTTTTGTTTGCGATATTTTTTTATTTTAAATTAATAAAAATATGATTATCAAAATTTTAATCCGTTTCCACCATAAAATTATCAATTTCTTCCTTGGCTTACTTGGTGTATTTGGCGGGAGCCTGCGGCAAGCCGTTCGCGTAGCGTCTCGTAGAGAAGCATCTACGTTAAACAAAATTAGTCATTCTTCAAGCCGAAAGAGAATAATCCAGTATTTTCTCATCTTTACATTTATGCTAGGGATGGCAGGATGTAATTTTTTTGGTATCAACTCAGGTAAAGAACAACTACCAGCAGTTTCCCCACTCACACCGCCAAAATTACCAGACTGGATTGAACAAATTAGTCCCATTGGGGATGCGAAACCTCTTAACCAAATCCGCATTCGCTTTAAAGAAGCTTTAATACCAGTTGAAAGCCTAGACAGTCCAGAACAGCAGAAAATATTGCAAAAATTTGCACTTTGGCCGCCTTTACCCGGTCAATTTCGCTTTTTGACACCGCGCATGGTGGGATTTCAAGCAGAGAAAGCCTTGCCAATAGCGACAAGATTTCAAGTCACTCTCAAAGCAGGTTTAGCCGATTTAAAAAATCATCGCCTAGACAAAGATTTACCTTGGACTTTCAATACCGCATCTATCAACCTGACTAATTTACCCGGTGTGAATCCCATTGAAAAGGCTGATATTGAACCAATTGATTTAAAAGAAAAGCTACAGTTTACTTCCAATGTAGAATTAGATTTAGCTTCTGTTCAAGAGCATTTACAGTTAATTCCTGAAGGTAAAAACAAGGGTATAGGTTTTAAAGTTGAATTAAATAAAGAAGAAAAACCATTAGAAGAAAATGAAGATCCTTTAGAAAAAATTGATCCTTCAGCACGCAATTGGATTTATAACCTCATCCCACAGCAAAATCTCGAAAAAGCAACCCCTTATCGTTTAGTATTTTCTCCCGGAATCCGCCCTGCTTATGGCAATCTCCCTACAGAGAAAGAATTTGCCAGTAAGTTAGCAACTTATTCGCCTTTAGCATTTCAGAAAATTAACTTTTACGGACAGCCAGATGCAGGCGGAACTTTTGGAAGATTTCTTAAAGGCAGTCCGCAGCTAGAATTTAATAACATCTTGTTAGCAGATTCAGCTAAAGAAAATATTAAAATTAATCCGGCACCAAAAGACATTTCGAGAATTCTACAAGTTAATGATGAGGATAAAATTGTTGGTATCAATCCTTATGCGCTAGAACCCGCCAAGACTTATACAATTACTATCGGCGCTAATCTCAAAGATAAGTTTGGGCAAACTTTGGGTAAACCTATCACGCTTAAATATGATACTGGAGATTTAGCTGGGGATATCTGGGTACCATCAGATTTAAATATTTTCCCCACAGGTAAAGATTTACAGCTAAATATTAGTACGGTAAACCTACCAGAATCAAAATACAAAGCAGCTTATCGAGTAGTCCAACCAACAGATTTAGTTTATTTTAATTATGGTAATGATTTATTACCAAAACCTTCTAATTGGCAAAGTTTTAACGTATCAGGTAAGAAAAATCAATCTGTTGACGTTGCTGTTCCCCTGCGGGAAAAAATAAGTGCAGCTACGGGAATGTTAGCTTACGGAGTGCAAGCCCGCACTAATAAATATCAGGAGAATGGTAAGGAACTATGGCGGGAACCTACGACTTATGGCTTGGTTGAATTGACGAATTTGGGCGTATTTACTCAGTGGTTTCCTGATTCAGGGTTAATTCGCGTCAATCATCTTACAGATGGTTCGCCAGTTAAAAATAGCGCTATTGAAATTTATCAATCAAAATTACAGGCAAAATCTCGCCCGGAACCTGTACCTTGTGCAACGGGTAAAACTGATGAAAATGGTACTTTTAAAATTAATAGTGAAGAATTACAGCAATGTTATTCTGGAAATGAAAGTTATAGTAAATCACCACAATTATTAGTAATTGCCCGTGAAAATCAAGACTGGGCATTTACCAGAACTGAAGAATATAGCGGTGTCTATGGATATGGCATTGATGCAGGTTGGCAAAATGGTAAGCCAGAATCACGCGGGGTCATTTTTTCAGATAGACAGTTGTATCAACTAGGCGAAAAAGCTTGGTTTACTGGTTTTGTTGACTTCTTACAAAATGGCACAATCCAGCAAGATAAAAATGCTGTTTACCAATTAACTCTGGTAAATCCTGATGGACAAAAGACTAACTTAGGTACGCAAACTACAAATGAATTTGGCACGTTTTCTCTGGAACTGCCAATCAAAACTACTCAGCGCTTAGGCTATTACACAATACAGGCTAAGGGGAAGAATGGGCAAGAAATTTCTGGAGAATTTCGGGTAGCTGAGTTTAAGCCACCCAACTTTAAAGTCGAACTCAACTTAGATAAAGAATTTGCTCTCATTGACGAGAAAGTTGATATTAATGCCACAAGCAATTATTTGTTTGGTGCGCCTGTGGAAGGTGGAGAAGCAAAATATTTTGTCACTCGCCAACAATCTAATTTTATCCCTAAAGGTTGGGAGGAATTTGCTTTTGGTCGGCAATGGTTATGGCCGGAGGAAACTCCTACTATATCTAGTGATGTATTGCAAACTAATGCCCAGTTGGATACTAATGGTAAAAGTAGCCAAACAGTTAATGTTGCCAATGATTTACCATATCCGATGACTTACCGGGTAGATGTGCAAGTTGCAGATGTTTCTAATCTATCTGTAGCGAATTCTAAAACTTTTACAGCCCTACCAAGTAATCGCCTTATCGGGTTAAAAAGTAATTTTATCGCTGATGCTGGTAAGGCTTTTCCCATTGAAGTAATTGTTACTGACCCTACAGGAAAACCGATAACAGGTCAACGGGTGCGCCTGGAATTACAACAGATAAAATACAGCAGCGTTACGCAGTTGGTGGAAGGTAGCCGAACTCCAAAAAATCAAGTTGAATATAAAACAGTGGGACAAGCAGAAATTACATCTACTACCAATTTGCAATCGGTAAACTTAACAGCGCCTGAATCTGGTTCATACCGGATTAGAGTTAATTTTAGCGATGCTAAAAGCGAATTAAGTGCCACAGATTTACAAATTTGGGCAACTGGAGGAAATTCAGTATTTTGGGGTTCTAGAGAACAAAATGTCTTAGAAGTTAAATTAGATAAAAAAGATTTCAAACCGGGTGAAACTGCTACTGCACTAATTCAATCTCCCTATGCAGATGCAGAATTGTACTTTGCTGTAATTAAAGACAAACCCCTTTATCAGCAGATTATTAAAGTTCAGGGAGGCGCACCACAAATTCAGTTTCAAGTTACGCCAGAAATGCTGCCAAATGCAGCAATTGAAGCTGTATTAGTCAGACAAGGTAAACCCATAAGCCAAGTGGAACCAGGAAGTTTAGATAACTTGGTCAAAATTGGTTTTACACCTTTTAAAGTTAACTTGGAGGAGAAGTATTTAAAACTACAAATTAAGCCAGTGCAAGCATCATTAGAACCTGGTGCAGAAGAAACAGTACAACTAGAACTAAAGGACAATCAAGGAAATCCCACCCAAGGACAGTTTACAGTCATGGTGGTAAATGAGGCTGTGTTACAACTTTCTGGCTATCGTCCGCCAGATTTGGTGGATACAGTTTATGCAGAACAGCCAATATCTACCCGCTTTAGCGATAATCGACCAGATGTAATTCTACAACCACAAGATGTAGCTAAACCCAAAGGTTGGGGTTATGGCGGTGGTTTCTCAACTGGCGCAGCAAATACTCGCACTCGCACAGATTTTCAAGCCTTAGCTTACTACAACGGTTCTGTTCTTACTGATGCTAACGGTAATGCACAGATAACTTTTAAACTCCCGGATAACTTAACTACATGGCGGGTGATGGCTGTCGCCACTGATGGAAATCTGCGTTTTGGGAATGGGGACGCGACTTTTATCACCACAAAACCACTGCTAACTAATGCCATCTTGCCACAGTTTGCCCGTCCAGGCGATCGCATCCTCGCTGGTTTATCCGTAACTAACAATACTGGGAATACAGGAAATCTCTCAATTAGTGGCGAACTTAGCGGTACTGTGAAGTTTGCCGAGAAAAACCCCACAACTACTGCTTTGCAAACCAAAGCTGAATCTGCTACTCATGCTTATCGCTTTCCAATGGTGGCAGATAATGTGGGAGTTGGTAAAGTTCGCTTTACGACTCAGCTAAATGGTACAGCCGCAGATGCTTTTGAAGTGCCTTTGGAAATTAAGTCACTGGAAATTACCGAACAAGTCGTTGAAACTGGTGTCACTGAAAAACAGGTAAAAATTCCCCTGAATGTTGACAAAAATACCTTCCCTGATGCGGGAGGTTTAGATATTCAGTTAGCGAGTACTTTAATACCGGAGATTCAAGCACCAGCAAAGCAGGTTTTGGAAGATGATGATTTACCTTTCACAGAACCTGCTGCAAGTCAGTTAATCATTGCTGCCAATCTGCAAACTATCGCCCAAAAATATGGTCAGACATTTGCAGAATTTAATCCTAGCCAACAGGCAAAACAAGCCATTGAAAAATTACAAAAACTCCAAATAGCTGATGGTGGTTTTGCTGCTTTCCCTGGGCAAGAAAAATCCGATCCTTGGGTTTCTTCCTATGCGGGTGAATCTTTGGTAAAAGCCAGTCAGGCGTTCCCTAATTTAGTCGATTCTGCAATACTGCCTCGCCTCAAAACTTATCTGCAAAAAGTTCTGGCGAACCCTGGAGAATATGAGTTTTGCAAGCAAATACTATGTAAAAGGCAACTGCAACTTAATGCTTTAATTGCTTTAACAGAACTGGGTGAAAAACGCAATACTTTCCTCGCAGATATTTATGAACAGCGCAATAATTTTGATATAGTAACTCAAATTAAATTGGCGCGATACTTATCTCAATTCCCAGAATGGCAAGACGAATCTCAACAATTAGTGAACAAGCTGCAACAGAATATATATGAAACTGGCCGCACAGCAGTTGTAAGTTTACCCCGTAGTTGGGGATGGATGAGTTCATCGACCACCGCGCAAGCGCAAGCTTTACGATTATTTATTGCCAAACAAAGTAAACCCGAAGTTATAAATAAGTTATTCCAAAGTCTTATCGCACTGCGGCGGAATGGCACATGGCAAACTAACTATAATAATGCCCAAGTATTAACAGCTTTGGTAGAATATAGCCAACTGCAACCCACACCACCTAATTTTGTTGCCACAGTGCAATTAGCTGGTAATAAGTTAGGAGAAAATAGGTTTAATGGCTATCAAAATCCTAGCTTAAAGCTAAATGTGCCAATGAATAAATTACCTCGTGGCCGTCATGATTTAACGTTGCAAAAATCAGGTAAGGGCACTTTACACTATCTGGTTGCTTATAATTATCGCTTGCAGGGAAATCAACCAGGTAGGTTTAACGGTTTACGGGTAACACGAGAAATTAGCAAATTAAATGAAGCGAAATTCCTACAAAAAACAGGACTTTACGCTTTTGATAAACCCTTGACTTTAGCTTCTGGACAAGTATTTGATATTGGTTTAGAAATCATCGCCGATCATCCTGTGGATCATCTGGTGATTAAAGATCCGCTACCATCAGGTTTTGAGGCGGTGGATGCAAGTTTTCAAACTACCACAGCTGCATTACAAGCAAAAGCCGATAGCTGGGAACTTGGCTTTAGGAATATCTACCGCGATCGCATTATCGCCTACGCCGACCACCTGGAACCAGGAGTTTATAGCCTCCATTACTTAGTCCGTTCTGTCACCCCTGGTACATTTTCTTGGCCTGGTGCTGAAGTTCACCTGCAATATGCACCAGAAGAATTTGGGCGTACAGCTGAGTCTACATTAATCCTGGAGGATGGGAATTGAAAGCTATTTTAGAGCCTTTAGCCTCCGGTAACGTTTTGTTTTAGCTGTTAATTTATTCAGCAAGGGGAATGTCAATTCAGCCTCTAGCCAGAAAAGAGCGTATTTGTAACTTCTTCTAACACCTTTAATGCTGTTAATGAACCTCGAATCAACCGAGTAGCAGCAAGGGGTTGTCGAAGCATTCCCATCGCTAAAGGAAAAGGGTTTAGGGAACCATCAGAGTTAATTGCTGGTGTGAGATCGGGGATATCGTGCTGACAATCGTCACTAACTACTCGCAGCATTGCCACGTCCACCCCGGCTGCATTGAAAAACTCTAGGGCGGTAAATCCTTCCATATCAACAACATCAGCCGCCAAAGTCTCACCTAAACGGTGTTTTTCGGCAGCAGACCAAATCACGCGATCGCTTGTCAGTGACTTGACAAATGATACTTTATCTGGTATTGAGGAGTGCAATTGATCTGTGAAAGTGCGATCGCATTCTTGCTGCTTCCCCTGATAAACACAATCTTGATACAGCACAATATCACCAACTGCATAGCGATCGCTCAAACTGCCACATACACCCATAATCAGCACTCTGGATTTTGGAGCCAGAAATTGTCCATTTCCTTGGGATTGTTGGAGGTATTTGAGTAAAGGCTTCATCCCAACAGGTATAGCTACTACTGTTGGGATGGAACCAGTAATGCCGCTTAATCCGCGACACACAGCTTTATATTCTGCTCCCTGAGGCACCAGAATTGTGTTGATGGGCAAAAAATTAGACACTAGCCCTCTCGACAGTTTCAAGTTTGCGTTTGGGTATAAATAGGCGAGCGTGGCTTAATTCTTCTGTACCTTGGAGAGTGATGTCTACGACGGGCTACGCCTACGCAGTTTGTAAAGCTCCGACAGAATAATTCCTTATGCTCGACAGAACCAAGTTTCATTTCTAAAGTTCAATTCTGTATTAAAAATTTTGCCACATCTGAGTAACAATAAGTAATATTGCCGTTTTGTGGTGCTCAAAACTCGCAAACCGAAGGTGATTGCTGTAGCATGTCTAAGTAATTGTGTCACCCACACGATAATTTTCCAAGATGGTAAAGCTTCATCGCTCAAAATCCGCACGAGAACTCTTCAATATTTCCAAATTGGCGATTCAATTTTCGTGGCTGACGGTGAGTTTTTGGATTGCCGTAACGGTAGCTGGTATTCTGGCTTTCAGTTCTCTCAAGTATGCTTTGTTCCCAGATATTACATTTCCAGTGGTGGTTGTAAATGCTACAGCCCCCCTGAAAACTGCTCTGGATACAGAGGCAAAACTCACCCAACCCCTGGAAGAACGCCTCCGCTCCCTAGAAGGGCTGGAGAATATGCGCTCATCCACTTATCCAAGTCAAACAGCCGTTGCCCTTTCTTTTGCCGTTGGGACGAATTTAGAAACATCGACCAAAGAAGTTGAAGCTGCCCTTAAGCAGTTGACTTTGCCTCAAGGAGCGACTTCTAAAATTATTCCTCTGAATTTAAATGAGTCAGCCGCCATTAGCTATGCCATTGAGAGTCCCACGCGGAATCTCACAGATTTGAACAAGTTGGCGCAAGACGAGATTGTAAGTGCGATCGCTAAATTACCAGGAGTCCTCAAAGTCTCACTGTTGGGTGGTGCTACTGCAACTCCTCCCCTAAATCCAGCTAATGCCAGTGCATCTGTTCCCCAATCAGGAGCAACATTAGTCAGGTTTAACGGGCAAGATGCACTAGCATTTCAGGTAATCAAACGCGGTAGCGCTAACACCTTAGAAGTAGTCAGTCTAGTTGAGAAAGAAGTCCAAAGGCTACGCTCTACCCTCAAGGATGTCAACCTCACTTTAGCTGCCACCCAAGCAGAATATATCCGCCAAGCTACCCAGTCAACAATCGATGCGCTGATGGAAGCAGTCTTGTTGTCTATCGTAGTAATTTTTCCTTTTTTATGGAATTGGCGGGCAACTTTCATCTCTGCCTTGGCGATTCCAACATCTTTGTTGGCGACGTTTATTGTCATGGCAATTTTTGGTTTCAACCTAGAAACGATTACGTTGCTGGCTTTGGCCTTAGTGATTGGCAGTGTAATCGATGATGCGATCATCGATGTCGAAAACATCATGCGGCACATCGAAGAAGGGGAAACTCCTCGCCAAGCCGCCTTTTCAGCAACAGATGAAATTGGCTTAACAGTCATCGCCACCACTGCTACAGCAGTAGCGGTTTTTTTACCCATTGGTTTGATGGGTGGAGTAATCGGGCAGTTCTTCAAGCCATTCGGAATTACGGTTTCAGCAGCCATGATTGCTTCGACGCTGGTCGCCCGTACATTATCACCAGCCTTAGCCACTTTCTGGCTAAAACCTGCTACTTCAACTCCGCGCCGCCAGGAAGCAAACACCTGGCTGAATTTTACCCAATATTACAGAAATTTACTCCACTGGTCTTTAAACCACCGCAAAACAGTTATCGCATTAGCCATACTTAGCTTTGTTGCAGGTATGGCACTGAGTCTACTCATTCCCAAAGGGTTTATTCCTAAATTAGATCGCGGCGAGTTCAATATTACTTACACCGCACCCTTGCCAAAAATCCCTGAGCAATTTTTGCAGGGACAAGGAGGACAAGCAGGGCAAGGGGGACAAGGGGGAATTTCTTCCTTATCTGCTGCATCCCAATTCCCTATCCCCAATCCTTTGAATGATTCTCTAGAAGTTGCCAAGAAACTAGAA
Organism: Nostoc sp. NZL; assembly: GCF_015714705.1. Classification (NCBI taxonomy): domain Bacteria; kingdom Bacillati; phylum Cyanobacteriota; class Cyanophyceae; order Nostocales; family Nostocaceae; genus Nostoc; species Nostoc sp. NZL. The sequence goes on from NZ_WBKL01000062.1 coordinate 59,767, forward strand.
GATGTGGTGAGAAAATCTCCAGTAGTAGAAACGGTGTTTACTACTGTTGGTTCTCGTGAAGGTGAGCCAAACAAAGGTACGCTTTATGTGAAACTGAAGGAAGACCGCAACATCAAGACCGCGGAAGTACAAGACCAATTACGCTCGTCTTTGCCTAATCTTCCTGGTGTGAGTACCAGCGTAGAAGATATTCAATTTGTTGATACTGGTGGACAAAAACCTTTACAGGCATCACTAAGAGGCGATAACCTCCAAAGCCTCAGCAAAGCTGCCAAGGCAATTAAAGAGCGCATCGAAAAACTACCGGGATTTGCTGATGTCACTGTGACAAGTGAAACAAACCCGCAGGGTACAGTTTTTCAAATTGAGCGGCTCAACAATCAAAGAGTTGCTTATATTAGTGCCAATCTGGGTAAGGATTTGTCCTTGGGTAGTGCCACCGACCAATTAGTAGCAGAAGCAAAAGCAGTGTTACCTGCTGGTGTAACTTTAGACTTGGGAGGAGATTCTGCCCGCCAAGGTGAAGTATTTAGTAGTTTTGGTACTACTTTACTTTTATCAGCATTGTGCATTGTCGTAGTACTGATTTTGCTGTTCAAAAGCTGGATAGACCCAGTAGTAATAGGTGTTTCTTTGCCCTTGTCAATTGTCGGTGCCATGTTGGCTTTACTCTTCACCAAGAGTGATTTTGGCATGATCTCACTGATTGGCTTTGTGTTTTTGTTGGGACTAGCAAATAAAAATGCCATCTTACTGGTAGATTACATCAACCAACTCCGCAAATCTGGCTTAGACCGCACAGAGGCGATTCTCAAAGCTGGCCCAGTGCGCCTCAGACCAATTATGATGACCACTGCCTCTACACTCTTAGGAATGCTACCGATCGCATTGGGCTTTGGTGCTGGTTCCGAATTGCGATCGCCTATGGCTGTAGCGATCGCAGGTGGACTCATAACTTCAACTATCCTCAGCTTGATTGTTGTGCCGGTAGTCTACGCCATTTTGGATGATTGGTTTCCCCGATTTCAGACCAGGGAGAGAATTTGATGCAAGTCTTTGTCACGGGGGGTACGGGCTTTATTGGTGCTCACTTAGTACGGTTGTTACTCCAACAGAGATATGATGTCAAAGCACTGGTACGCTCAAGCAGCAATTTGGAGAATCTACGCGGTTTGGAGGTGGAAATTGTCAAAGGCGATTTGAATGATCCAAATCTCTGGCAACAGATGGAAGGTTGTCAATACCTATTTCATGTAGCAGCCCATTATTCCCTCTGGCAAACAGACCGGGAGTTACTCCACCATCACAATGTCTTGGGTACGCGCAATGTGTTGGCAGCAGCTCGCAAAGCAGGGATTGAGCGCACCGTTTATACTAGTTCAGTAGCGGCAATTGGAGTAGGATCATCTGGTCAAGTCGTCGATGAAACACATCAGAGTCCCTTAGAAAAGTTGGTGGGTGACTACAAAAAGTCCAAGTTTCTCGCTGAACAAGAAGCCATGCAAGCCGTTGCTACAGGTCAGGAAGTAGTTATTGTCAACCCCAGCAGCCCAATTGGCTCGTTGGATATCAAACCTACCCCAACAGGTGATATCATCCTGCGGTTTTTGCGACGGCAAATGCCCTTTTACTTAGATACTGGTTTGAATTTTATCGATGTGCGGGATGTGGCATGGGGACATTTACTGGCTTTGCAAAGAGGTAAATCAGGCGATCGCTATATCTTAGGTCATCAAAACCTAAGTCTCAAAGAACTACTCGAACAACTCACCGATATCACCGGTCTAAGCGCCCCTCAACGAACAGTACCCGCTTGGTTGCCCCTTAGTGTTGCTTGGGTTGATGAAAAGATTCTCGCACCCTTGGGAAAATTGCCTTCAGTACCATTAGATGGCGTGCGGATGGCGAAACAACCTATGTATTATGATGCCGCCAAGGCTGTACGAGAGTTGGGTCTACCCCAATCTCCGCTGAAAGCGGCACTCAAAGATGCTGTGGATTGGTTTGTTGCTCAGGGTTACGTTCAATGAGAAATATAGCAATTCACGTGTGGATGCAATATGTAGGGGTGCATAGATGTGCGCCCCTAAAGTGGTGTTTTTATATTTAAAAGAGGAGCGATCGCACAATGGCAGTTAATCTACAACAAGCTATGGATATTGGGAAGTATCTTGTTACGCAGCGTTTGAAAGGACGTAAACGCTTCCCCTTAGTATTAATGTTGGAACCTCTTTTTCGGTGTAATCTCGCTTGTACTGGTTGTGGTAAAATCCAACATCCAAAGGAAATTTTAAAGCAAAATCTCACCCCAGAACAGTGCTTTACCGCAGTGGAAGAGTGCGGCGCACCGGTTGTCTCAATTCCTGGGGGAGAACCTCTGCTACACCCCCAAATTGATGAGATTGTCCGGGGCTTAATTGAGCGCAAGAAATATATTTACTTGTGTACCAATGGTTTGTTGTTAGAAAAGAACCTGGATAAGTTTGAACCTTCTCCTTACCTGACTTTTAGTGTGCATTTAGATGGGATGCGGGAGTTGCATGATCAGTGTGTCGATCGCAAAGGTGTTTTTGATATTGCTGTCAAAGCCATTCGCGCTGCTAAAGCTAAAGGCTTTCGTGTCACCACTAACACCACTATCTTTGAAGGTACCCAACCCAAAGATATGCAAGAGTTCTTCGACTTTCTAGAAACACTAAATACTGACGGGATGATGATTTCTCCCGGCTACAGTTACGAATGGGCACCAGATCAAGATCATTTTCTCCACCGTGAACAAACACGCGCCCTCTTTCGGGAAATTCTGGCTCCATACAAAGCTGGTGAAAAAAACTGGAACTTCAATCACAATCCTCTGTTCTTAGATTTTCTCACTGGTGAAAAGGACTATGAATGCACGCCTTGGGGTAGCCCTAGTTATAGTGTTCTCGGTTGGCAAAAACCTTGCTATCTGCTGAACGAAGGTTATTACTCCACCTTCAAGGAATTACTGGCACAAACTGACTGGAGTCAATACGGCCAGAAGAGTGGTAATCCCAAGTGTGCTGATTGTATGGTTCACTGCGGTTACGAACCCACCGCCGCAATGGATGCAATGCAACCGCAAAATATGGCGCGTGCCCTTGGCAGTGTGTTTGGTAGGAACTAAAAAGTAGTAAATGCAACATATTTAGAGGGTGCGATGCCTGCGGCGGGCTACGCCTACGCACCCTCCAAATATTATTATCTGGTTCATTGCGATCTTATGAAAGTCATTATTGGCTAATAGATTTTGGGACTTGCCTATTCACCTGACTTGAATATGATTGAGCGATGTTGGGTCTTGGCTCAATAGCATGATTTGAAAGCAGTTAGACCGTTCTGAAATTTTGCCAGAGGCTATAGAGCATATTCTTCACTACCGCTATGAACCCACGGCTGCAATGGATGCAATGGATGCAATGCAACCGCACATATAGGGCGTGCCCTTGGCAGGAGCTAAAAAGTAGCAAATACTACACAACTTAAGGGTGCGATGCCTGAGGTGGGCTACGCCTACGCACTTTTAAAGGGATTTCCAGAAATAAATTTTCCCATCTTTTGGGCTGGAGAAAAGTCAAAAGAGCAAAGAGAGAAGAATGTGAACTTATGTAAACGAAATTAACAAACATAACAATAATTTGTAATAAATAATGACGCGGCAGCATTGTATAAAGAGAACTTGGAAGTGAAAAACAACATCTTAATCAGGTTTTCCAGTCGTTCATAGAAGTTTGAAGTTTTTTAACAAAAGTTTTAATCTGAAAGCCTGGAGATCGTAAACTTATTCCGTGGATGTCTGTTTTAAACCTTTCGTAACTCGTCAGGCAGTGCTGACATCAAAAAAGCTGAACCATTCAGTTTTGAGTCCAATTATTCTTAAGCAAGCAAATTAGGAGATTTAAGGCAATGGTTTTAGATGCATTTGCAAAAGTAATCACCCAAGCTGATGCCCGCGGTGAATATCTCAGCGCTGCTCAGTTGGATGCTTTAGCTGCCCTAGTTAAAGATGGCAACAAGCGTGCAGATACCGTAAACCGGATTACCAGCAACTCCTCAGCAATTGTTGCCAATGCAGCTCGCGCTTTGTTCGCAGAACAGCCTCAGTTGATTGCTCCTGGTGGTAACGCTTACACCAACCGTCGGAATGCTGCTTGCTTGCGTGACATGGAAATCATCTTACGCTATGTAACCTATGCAATCTTTGCTGGTGATGCAAGTGTGTTAGATGATCGTTGTCTAAACGGTCTACGCGAAACCTACTTGGCTCTAGGAACTCCTGGTGCTTCTGTAGCAGTTGGCGTGCAAAAGATGAAGGAAGCAGCTTTGGCTCTTGTTAACGACCCCAATGGTATCACCAGAGGCGATTGCAGCGCTATATCATCTGAAGTTGCTAGCTACTTTGATCGTGCAGCCGCAGCAGTAGGCTAAACCCCTTCGAGACTATTGACTGACAACTGTCAGTTAGACAAAACAAATTTCAACAAAATTGTAAATAGGGAGATACTAAACCCATGAAGACACCTCTTACCGAAGCAGTTGCAGCAGCAGATTCTCAAGGTCGCTTTCTCTCCAGCACAGAAATTCAAACCGCTTTTGGTCGTTTCCGTCAAGCTCCAGCTAGCTTAGAAGCAGCAAAAAGCTTGTCTGCTAATGCTCAACGTTTGACAGAAGGCGCTGCTCAAGCGGTGTACAACAAGTTCCCCTACACAACTCAACAACAAGGCCCTAACTTCGCTTCTACCAGCACTGGTAAAGCAAAGTGTGCGCGTGACATCGGCTACTACCTGCGGATCGTTACCTATTCCTTAGTTGTCGGTGGTACGGGCCCCTTGGATGACTTCTTGATTTCTGGCTTGGCTGAAATCAACCGCACTTTCGATCTATCTCCCAGCTGGTACGTTGAAGCTCTCAAGTACATCAAGGCTAACCACGGTCTAAGTGGCGACCCTGCTGTAGAAGCTAATTCCTACATCGACTACGCAATTAACGCTCTAAGCTAATAGAGTGTATTTAGCCCGGAAAGGAAAACAAGCTCTGTTGGCAGATAGCTAGGAGTTGGTTTACCTTTCTGGGCAGTTTTATTTTCAAAAGACTGTTAAAAGACTAGAAAAAATTTTTCTAAAAAGTTTTCAGTTTTGCAGTTAAAACTGAGGAGGTTTAAAAATGGCAGCTTTGGGACAAGCCACAAGGCTAGGAATTGGAGCCTTTGAAAACTCAGGACTGGCAGAACTACGTCCCGATAGAACAGAAGCGGATGTGCAAGTGATCATCCGAGCAGCTTACCGTCAAGTTTTGGGTAATTCATACCTGCTGGAAGGAGAGCGTCTTGTCAGTGCAGAATCACTGTTGCAGCAAGGTGTGATTTCAGTTCGGGGGTTTGTGCTAGCCATTGCTCAGTCGGAACTATATCGGGAGAAGTTTTTCCATTCAAACTCGCAAATTCGATTTATCGAGTTGAATTATAAGCATTTATTGGGTCGTGCCCCCGGAGATGAGTCAGAAATTTCGTACCACGTTGAGCTTTACAACTCACAAGGTTACGAAGCTGAGATTAACTCATACATAGACTCGCAAGAATATCAAGAAAGCTTTGGCGAAAATATTGTCCCATACTATCGTGGCTTTCAAAGCCAAGTAGGGCAGAAAAATGTTGGCTATAGCCGACTATTCCAACTGTATCGGGGTTATGCCAATAGCGATCGCGCTCAAGGGCAAAAACAAGGACGGCTAACTTGGGAAGTAGCTAAGAATCTGGCTTCACCTATCTACCCAGTCTCTACAGGAGCCTTAACAGGTCTCTCAACAGGTGGTCGAGGAGAAACATACCGGATTAGAGTACTACAAGCAGCTTCTCCAAACTCAGCTGTGGTGCGGCGCGGTACTGCGGAGTTACTCGTCCCCTACGAGCAACTTTCTAGTAAATTGCAGCAGCTTAATCGTAAGGGCAGTAAGGTTATTAGCATTACAGCCGTATAAATAGGGCATCGGGAATTAAGTGAGGAGTTAGGAGTTCGGTGAGGAGTGAGGAGTTAGAAGTTAGAAGTTATGAGTTTTGAATTCCTAACTATACCCCAACTCTCAACTGTTAACGCCTAACTCCTCACTTTTACCAATTACTAAATTACAAAAGGAAAATTACCAATGGCTATTACAACAGCAGCTTCCCGTCTGGGAACAGAAGCTTTTAGTGATAACGCTCCTGTAGAATTGCGTCCAAATGCAACTAAAGAAGACATAGAGAAAGTAATTACTGCCGTCTATCGTCAATTGTTGGGCAACGATTACTTAATGAAATCTGAGCGCCTCACAAGTGCTGAATCTATTCTGCGCGATGGAAAAATTACAGTCCAAGAGTTTGTACGTCAAGTAGCTAAATCAGAACTGTACAAAACCAAATTTTTCTACAGCAGTTTTCAAACTCGCGTCATTGAACTGAACTATAAACATTTGTTGGGTCGTGCTCCCTATGATGAGTCTGAGGTAGTTTATCACTTAGACTTGTATCAAACCAAGGGATATGAAGCCGACATTGATTCCTATATTGATTCGCCAGAGTATCAAAGTAGCTTTGGTGAAAATATTGTGCCTTTCTATCGCGGGTTTGCAACTCAAACAGGTCAAAAAACTGTTGGATTTAGCCGGATATTCCAACTTTATCGCGGCTATGCTAGTAGCGATACCTCCCAACTCAAAGGCAATTCCTCTCGCCTTGCTGTCGAACTAGGTCGTAATAGTGCATCTGTTGTTGTTCCTCCATCTGGTGGCCCTTCAGGTTTTTCCTACGTTGCTCCTGGAAAAGGCGTTACCCCCAACAGTACATTTGGTGGTGCAGGAACTTTTGGCAAAGAAGGCAGACTCTACCGCGTTGAAGTAGCAGGCGTTTTTGGAGCTGGCTATCCTAGCACCCGCCGTGTCAATCAAGCTGTAGTTATACCTTATGAAGAACTATCTAGTTACTTCCAGAGAGTGGTAAAACAAGGTGGTAAAATCGCCAGTGTGAAGCCGCTTTAGTGTCAATGGTCATTAGTCATTAGTCATTGGTCATTAGTCATTGGTAATTGGCAAAAGACAAAAGACTAATGACAACTTCGATTTATAAATTTGGAGTTGATTTATGCTTGGACAAATTAGTGGTAGAAATAGTAATCGCTCCTTCCGCTATGAAGTAGTTGGTCTGCGCCAAAGCGAAGAAACAGAAAAAATCGGCTATCCCATTCGTTCTAGTGGCAGCGTGTTTATCACGGTGCCTGAAAATCGAATGAATCAAGAAATGCAGCGAATTACTCGCTTGGGTGGCAGAATAGTCAGCATTCAACCATTGAATGCTGAGGCTAAAACAGATAGCGAACAGAGCGATCATTCTTCTCATGAATCCCAGTCCGCAGAAAATTGAAGATTTATCACCAATAGGTGACAATGCCGACGGTGAATCTTTAACAGTAGAGCAAGCGATCGCTAATCTTGAAAGTGCAGATTTAGGTCTGCGGTTTTATGCTGCTTGGTGGTTGGGCCGGTTTCGCATAGGTGAAGCAGCTGCGATTACAGCACTGATCAAAGCGTTAGAGGATGAAGCCGACAGGACACCAGAAGGCGGATATCCTCTGCGACGGAACGCAGCTAGAGCCTTAGGGAAACTAGGCGATCGCCAAGCAGTGTTACCTTTAATTGCGTGTTTAGACTGCTCAGATTTTTATGTGCGCGAAGCAGCGGTACAATCCTTAGAAATGCTAGGCGATCCAGTTTGCATTCCTGCCCTGATCAATCTATTAACACTAGGTTTGCAGGGAGAGCAGCTTGTATCAGAGCAGCCTGATTTATCTCAACCCTACGACGCTCTTTTAGAAGCCTTGGGAACTTTGAGGGCAACTGAGTTCATCCCTTTAGTAAAGCCATTTTTAGAGCATCCAATCGAATTGGTGCAATATGCTGCTGCACGAGCTATGTATCAATTAACCCAAGAACCAGTTTATGGAGAACGGTTGGTACAAGCTTTAGCGGGTGAGAAATTGCAATTGCGTCGGGCAGTGTTGGCAGATTTGGGAGCGATTGGGTATCTACCCGCAGCAGATGCGATCGCACAGACTCTTGCTGAAAATAGCCTAAAGCTAATTTCTCTGAAAGGATTACTAGAACATCAAGTCAATCACATAACACCAAGTATTTTGTCAGAAGGTGCGATTAAAGTGATGCATTTGATGGACTCGCTGTTGTAGTCATATATTCTAGATAATGAGTTGTCATTAATACGTTTAAACCAAATGTTTACCACACATAAACCCCCAACCCAACTGCAAAATCAGGGCTAGGGGGTTTATGTATGATGTCAACTACGGATGACTTAAGCTACAATTGGCTGACAATTAATTACCCATGAAAAATTATTATGAATAACAGTGAACTTGCCCAAATATTGATCCGTGCTGTAGAAGAAGCAGATTCCTCGGATCGCTTATTAGACGCAGTTCAGGAGTTAGCAGCAGCTGGTACAGAGGAAGCTGTTCCTACTCTCATTGCAGCTTTGGGCTACAACAATCCAGGGGCGGCGGTGGCGGCGGTAGATGGACTGATTGTGATCGGCGAAGTTGCAGTACCGCCACTATTGCAACTAATTGATGACTACAACTACGGCGCTAGAGCCTGGGCTATTCGTGCCTTAGCAGGAATTGGCGATGTCCGAGCGCTGGATACATTGTTAGAGGCAGCAAAAACCGATTTTTCCCTGAGTGTGCGGCGGGCAGCTGCCAGGGGATTAGGCACTTTGCGCTGGCATCAAGTAGCGCCTGAGAAACTAGAATCTATTCAGACTCAGGTATTAGAGGCGCTATTACTCATTTCTCAAGATCCAGAGTGGGTAGTGCGCTATGCAGTAGTGACGAGTTTAGAAACACTAGCCATTGCCATAGTAGTCACCTTACCCGATCAAGCGTCGCGGATTACAAATCAACTTCAGCAAATTCTCGATACAGATGTTGATCTCGGAGTTCGTACCCGTGTAAAGTTTGCACAGGAAAAAATTCAGCAGCAACAACATCACGAAGTGTTTGCACCGAAAAGAAAGCTACAAGATACTGAAATTGAAGTGCCTCATCGTGGCGGTGGTAGACGTTAACTAAGGGATTTCCAACAAATTTATAAGTGGTACCAGAGGGAGAAGGCAGCGACTATTGGTATATTGCCTACACATCAATGGCCAAGCCTTCTGCCTAACCCTCGTGCATTTCATAAACTCAAATTATAGGATTCTGACGCTTAACAGGTTTGGGCTTAGGAATCGGTTTAGTGTTTGTAGGAAGTATCAAGTTTTCAACGGCTTGGGTAATTGCCTGTACTTGTATTGGTGCTAAACAATCAGGAGAACTATTTATCATCTGTAGCAGTGCAGGAATACCTTGTAAAACTGGAACTGAGCAATCATTTGCTCCTATCCATTTAGCAATTGGGAAGACTACTGGAGCCGTAACAAACCCATTAGGAAGGTTAGGCATTAATGAAGTAATCCACTGACTAAACATTTTTTGATGATAAATACTTTGAGAAGTGGGACTATTGTCAACTACTACCCAATTGTTACCTTCACGCCGTTTCCATTTATCTTTATAAGCGCTAAATGAACCTTTCCAGGTTTTAACCTCTACTAAAAAAACACCACTTTCACCGATAATTAAATGGTCTATTTCCGTTAGAGAGCCTGAGTTGGTGGGGATTAAAGCATTATTAAATATCACCCATGTATCGGGGAAAGATTGCAAAAGTAGTGATACTCCCCATTCCCCCATATTGCCTTTGAATTTATTTGTTGCTTGGTTAAATTCAAACATGAATGAACCCAACCCACCTAAAAAGCCATCACCTAATCTTTCATGAATTTCTTGGTGTTTGGTAGATTTTTTGGTGTCGATTTTTTGTTTGAATACTGCCCTAAGTGAGGGTGATTGTTGAAGAGTTCTCATCAAAATTGTAGTAATGTTTGTCAGTAACCGCCATTTTTAGAGTTCCCAGAATTGGAGGAAAATCGCTCTCCCCTAATTCATATAGAAAAAATTTCATGCTACTAACAGTGATAAAGCTAACGAGACAACAAAGAGTGAATTTCTCCCTGGATATTGCCACGAGCAGATGGTTCGGCAAACTCTAACATTAAAGGCGTAAAGTAGATACGCGATCGCTTTAAAAATCGTTCTAAAACCTGCTGACGACCTGTGATATATGCTGCCTCTGACACCCAGCTATATTCCTGGCGAATGGCATGGGTGTATTCTCCATACTGCACTTGGTTAGTAGCCAAAATCGCTAAATCTGCATCAAGTAAAACTTGGCTATCACAATCATCTACCGCAGCTTGGTGGTCTTTAGTGTTCAGAATAAGACGGGTAACAGTAGCTATGGTACTTTCTGGAATACCCAAATTACTTAGCAATTCCAAAGCATAGTCTGCACTTCGTTCTTCATTATCTTGAGCTTCAGTGTCATATATTACATCGTGGAACCAGGCAGCTAGTTGAACAGCAGCTAGGTTGTTGGTGTAGCCTTGTAAAATCTGAATTGTGCTGAGGACGTGATCAATGTGTTTCAGTGTATGGTAGTAGCGACCAGGGGTAGAGTAAGCTGCAACCAAAGGATTAAAGGCTTTATCAGCCGCTATCTGGTCAACGCCAAAGGGTTGGAGTGTGTGTTGCCAGTTAGAAAATAAAATATGCGTGAGGTTTTCTGTAGGCATAAATGTAGTATTCACACTCTTAGTATGACTGAGCTAATCTCTTGTGTTGCAACATCTGTCAATCAAGTTAGAAATAGATCAACAAAAGGATAACATTTGTTATTCAATTGGGCATTGTGATTAGGGGAGAGGAGACAGGTGAGAGGTTATAGGAAATAATCTGTACCCTGTAACCTGTAACCTATTCCCTTTTTTACTCCCCACTAAATATGGTGACAGCTAAATGAAAGCGTCAAAATAGAAGACACAGGCTTTGTACAAAAAGCCTTGCCTTAATTAAGGAGCTTACTATCAGTGGTATTACAAGTACAAACAAGCACCTACGAAGCTAAAACCCAAGAAATTGCTAAACAACTTCTCGCAGCAACGCAGGAAAATCGTTCGTTTTTTTCTTCCCTGCGGGATCAAATGCGCTGGGATGATAAATTACTAGCTTGGGCGATGAGTAATCCTGGGTTGCGGGTGCAACTATTTCGCTTTATAGATACGCTACCTGCTTTGCACAGTAAATCAGAAATTGCCTCACATTTACAAGAATATTTAGGAGATGAATCTGTAGAATTACCGGCAGCTTTGAAGGGAATGCTAAACTTTGCTAACCCCGACTCAATGCCAGGACAAGTTGCTGCTACAACTGTTGGTACAGCGGTTGAAACTCTTGCCCATAAATATATTTCTGGGGAAAATATTAAACAAGTCATCAAAACAGTTGAACGACTGCGAAAAGAAAAAATGGCTTTCACCATCGACTTACTTGGTGAAGCAGTAATTACCGAAGCCGAAGCGCAATCTTATCTAGAACGCTATCTAGAATTAATGCAACAATTGGTGGAAGCATCGAAGAATTGGTCAGCTATCCCGGCTATTGATGAGGCTGATGGCGAACCAATACCAAAAGTTCAGGTTTCTGTTAAATTAACGGCGTTTTATTCCCAATTTGACCCATTAGATGCTAAAGGTAGTGAGGAGCGAGTTAGCGATCGCATTCGCACTCTCTTACGTCGTGCTAAAGAGTTGGGCGCAGCTGTGCATTTTGATATGGAACAGTATGCCTACAAGGATATAACTCTCAGCATCCTGAAAAAACTGTTACTAGAAGAAGAATTTCGGCAACGCACAGATATCGGGATGACAATCCAAGCATATCTGCGTGATAGCGAGCAAGATACCAAAGAACTAATTTCTTGGTTGAAAGAACGTGGTTATCCCCTAACAATCCGTTTGGTAAAAGGCGCATATTGGGATCAGGAAACTATCAAAGCAGCGCAGAAGCATTGGCCACAGCCAGTTTACAACGATAAAGCGGCAACTGACGTTAACTTTGAAACCATCACTCAATTGTTGTTAGAAAATCATCAATATGTGTATTCTGCCATTGGTAGCCATAATGTGCGATCGCACTCTCGCGCCATTGCCATAGCTGAAAGTTTAAATGTCCCTCGCCGTCGCTTTGAATTGCAAGTCCTCTACGGTATGGGTGATAAAGTTGCAAAGGCATTGGTTGACAAGGGTTATCGAGTCAGAGTTTACTGTCCCTACGGTGAATTATTACCTGGAATGGCGTATTTAATTCGGCGGTTGTTGGAAAATACCGCTAATAGTTCTTTTTTACGGCAAAATCTCGAAAATCGACCGATTGAGGAATTATTAGCACCGCCGATTGTCAAAGAAGAAAAAAACTCTTTAACTCCTAACCCTTCGGCAGGCTCAGGGCATCACTCCTCACTCCTAACTCCTCACTCTCATTTCTCTGGTGCTGCTGATACCGATTACGCTGAGGAAGAGGTGAGAACGAAGGCGGCGCAAGCTTTCCAAAGCGTTCGTCAACAGTTAGGTAGAACTTATTTACCCCTAATTAATGGCGAATATGTTAATACACCGGAATTTGTTGATTCTCTCAATCCTTCTAATTTCAGCGAGGTAATCGGTAAAGTTGGGTTGATTAGCGTTGAACAAGCAGAACAGGCGATGCAAGCTGCTAAAGCGGCGTTTCCTGGATGGAGGAAAACACCAGCTAAACAACGCGCTGATATTTTGCGGAAAGCGGGTGATTTGATGGAACTCCGCCGCGCCGAACTTTCAGCTTGGATAGTTTTGGAAGTTGGAAAACCAGTTAAGGAAGCTGATGGAGAGGTTTCGGAAGCGATAGATTTCTGTCGGTACTACGCTGATGAGATTGAACGGCTAGAAGAAGGTGTGAATTATGACATTCCTGGTGAAACCAATCATTATATTTACCAGCCACGCGGTATTGCTGTAGTAATTTCTCCCTGGAATTTCCCGCTAGCGATCGCTTGTGGAATGACTGTCGCAGCTTTGGTTTCAGGTAATTGCACTCTCCTCAAACCTGCGGAAACATCTTCTGTCATTACGGCAAAACTTACAGAAATCTTAATCGAGGCTGGTTTTCCTAAAGGTGTCTTTCAATACGTACCTGGGAAGGGTTCTCAAGTCGGCGCTTATTTGGTAAATCATCCAGATACTCATGTAATTGCTTTTACAGGTTCCCAGGAAGTCGGCTGTAGAATTTACGCAGAAGCGGCAACTTTGAAACCCGGACAAAAGCACATGAAACGGGTGATTGCTGAAATGGGTGGCAAGAATGCAATTATTGTCGATGAAAGTGCTGATTTAGACCAAGCTGTTGTGGGAGTAGTACAGTCAGCATTTGGTTACAGCGGACAAAAATGTTCTGCCGCCTCCAGGGTGATTGTGCTGCAACCAATTTATGATGCCTTTGTGCAGCGATTGGTGGAAGCGACAAAATCCTTGAATATTGGGGAAGCAGAGTTACCTAGTACCCAAGTTGGCCCAGTGATTGATGCTAATGCCCGCGATCGCATCCGCGAGTATATTGAGAAGGGTAAGGCAGAAGCACAATTAGCTTTGGAGTTACCAGCACCCGAACAAGGATATTTTATCGGGCCTGTCATCTTTAGTGAAGTCTCGCCAAATGCGGTAATTTCACAGCAAGAAATTTTTGGCCCTGTGCTGGCGGTAATTCGGGTGAAAGATTTCCAGGAAGCGTTAGCAGTCGCCAACGGGACAAACTACGCCTTAACTGGAGGACTTTATTCTAGAACGCCTTCGCACATTCAGCAGGCGCAGACAGAATTTGAAGTCGGGAATTTGTACATTAACCGTAATATTACCGGAGCGATCGTTGGACGACAACCCTTTGGCGGATTCAAACTTTCTGGAGTAGGTTCTAAAGCAGGTGGCCCTGATTACCTCCTACAATTCCTGGAACCACGCGCGGTGACAGAAAATATTCAGCGCCAAGGTTTTGCACCAATTGAAGGGGCAGATTAAACTACAAGAATAAGTAGGGCATATGCCCTACTTATTTGATGATTGAACCGCAGAAAGAGTTTGATGAGTAATTTAGTTATAAAAGTTGCTGAATTACCTGAAGAATTTCCCGCAATTCAAGCAATTAGGCGAGCAGTTTTTCAGGAAGAACAAAAGGTAGCTCCGGCTTTAGAATTTGATGGTAAAGATCAAATATCTGAGCATTTGATTGCTTATTTAGATAAGGAAGCTGTTGGGACTGCCAGAATTAGATATTTGGATGATAAAACTGCCAAGATAGAAAGGCTTGCTGTGTTATCTACAGCTAGAGGGCAGGGTATTGGTACAAAAATTATGGAACATGCATTACAGGTAATAGCTAACAAAAATATTCCAGAAGTTGTGATTCACGCCCAAGAATATGTAAAACATTTGTACAAAAAATTGGATTTTGTAGAAGAAGGAGGAATATTTGAAGAAGCTAGTATTCACCATGTGAAAATGAGAAAAAAATCACAGTTAAACTAAATAAAAGATTACTTTAATAAGTGCTAACTAAAACTTTTTGTAATAGATTTTACTACACTATTCTTCAACTAAAACAATCGACTTTTTTATTTAAATTAGCTCAAATATCGCATCAATAATGACTCTAGTTGAACTGTCCGAATTGGCTTAACTAGATAGTCATTAGCACTACCTTGCAGCATAGTCATTTCATCTTCTAAAGGTTCGCTAAAGGTCATCATTACAATCGGCGTATTTCCCCAAGCAGGATCTTGTCTAAGGATATTTAACAAATTTAAGATACTAACATCCCTGATTAACTGGAAATCAAAAAAAACTAAATCTGGTTGGAGATTTTGCACCTGTTTAAAAAATTCTTTTTCATTATCTATCCACTTAACTTTGTAGCCAATTGTGTGGAGATAATCTTGCAACACAGTGGCAGTTTTTTCTTCTTTCTCCACAAGCAAAATAGTTTTATTTTTGGGGATGGCTGGGGAGGAGGACAAGGAGGATAAAGTAAAATTTTCTCCCTTGTCTTCCTCAAGTCCTTCATCCTCTCCTGCTGGGGAAAGCACTGGATTTGGTAAAAACAGAGTGAACTGACTCCCTTCTCCCAAAATCGATGTAACCGTCACATCTCCACCATGCAAACGCGCTAATTTGCGCGTTAAAGCCAAACCCAGACCTGTGCCTTCATACTGCCGATTTAACCGACTGTCAAGCTGTTTAAACGGTTCAAATAAAAATTGAAACTGACTTGAGTCTATACCAATTCCAGTATCTGAAACTGTAAACGTAGTTCCTTGCGGTACTTTTTTCACTACCAGCGATACCTGACCGTCCGGGGTGAATTTAATAGCATTAGTGAGGAGGTTGAGTAGCATTTGCTTAATGCGCCGCTCATCAGCAATACAAATATCCTCTTCTAGATCAATTTTACAGGTGAGTTCCAATCCTTTTTCTAAGGCGCGATCGCGCACTGTCCACATGGCATAATTACATAAATCTGACACTGGTAAAGGTGAGAGTAACAGTTCCTCTTTGCCTGCTTCTACCTTAGATAAGTCAAGGATATCGTTAATCAGTGCCAGCAGATGTTCACCACTACTATATATACAACTTACATATTCATTCTGTTTTTCATTCAGAGAGCCGACTATTTCTTGTTGCAACAACTCTGACAAGCCCATAATCGCATTGAGAGGTGTCCGCAACTCATGGCTCATGGTTGCTAAAAATTCACTTTTTGCCCGACTAGCAGCTTCTGCTGCTTCTTGAGAAGCACGCAGTTTCAATTCTGTTTCCTTGCGTTCAGTAATATCCTCAATCATTGCTAGAAAAAACTCAGGTTCACCATTGGTGTCTGGTATAACAGAAACAGAAATATGAGTCCAAACTAAGCTACCATTTTGATGCAGGCAGCGTCTTTCCATCTCAATGCGATGTTTATCGACAAGCTGCTTTTGAAGTTCAGAGGGTTGGAAGCCAAAGCTTGAAGTTTTCCCTGAGTTTGTGCGAATTCCTGACACCAGTTGTTTGTAAAGTTTTAAATCCCCCTTTTGTGTGGAAATATAATCTGTAAAGCTCTTGCCGGATAGATATTCTCGGCTATATCCTAAAATCTCACACAGTGCCGGATTGGTATCGACTATCTGCGCTTTCATATCTATAAGTCCAATGCCAATAGAAGAACGCTCAAAAATCGCTCGGAATTGCGCCTCACTGTGTCGCAGTGCTTCCTGTACAACGTTTCGCTCGCTCGCTTCTATAGCCAGGGTCACGAAATCTGCAATCGAGCCAGCAAAAGTTTCTTCTTCCAAAGTCCATTGGCGACCTTCGCCTATATGTTCGTGACATACTACGCCTACTAAACGACCCTCTAACCAAATCGGTGCATCTAGCAGGGATGTGATGCCCAAAACAGAAAGATAAGACTCGGATAATTCTTGGGTTCTTGTATCGTTTCTGGCATCATCTGCGGCAATGGTACGTTCCTCTTCTAAAGCCTGGAAATAAGCTGGATAATTTTTTTGTGAAAGCGAGTTACCAAAGCTATGCTCCTTGGTGTTTACATCATATAAATCGATGCATTCGATTTTTGAACGCCCTTCATTATATAGCCACACCCCTACTCGCTTCACTAAAAGTGTCCGAGCAGCAGTTTCTGTAATTTCTCTTAATACTGCATTAAGATTACCTAGCTGAAATGTTTTACTCCTTGCCAGTTGTACGAGCGTCTGGCTTTGTTTTCGCCGACTATTTTCTCTGATTTGTAAAGCCTCTTGGGCCTGCTTGTGCTCTGTAATATCTCTAGCTGACACCACCTGCATTAGTTGCCCTCAAGAAGAAATAATTTTGTCTTGCAGTTCTACAAAAAAATTAGAACCGTCTTTGTATAACTACAGTTACTTAATAGGGTTTTTCATAACCGGAAAGTATATTTTTTCTCACCAAATCTTATGATTCTGGATAACGAGTTCTAAACTAGATTTTGCTTATTACTTCTGTTACATCATGCCAGTGATTTTTGCCAGGGTATAATTAGCATTTTTAATAATTTCACTATTAAGTAATTCCACCAAGAACTACAAGTAGTATAGTATTTTGAATTTGGGTCTGGCGAGTAGGGAGTGATGTAGTTCAATTACCTAAAAGTCGCTGTAAGTTAATTTGTTGCTTAGTGCTGATAACAATTCTTTGTGAAACTGCACAAAATCAAGGATGGTTAGACTTGAGGCTTAAGTCTCAAGTTTTAGAGTAACCTCACAGCTAATCAGGATGACTACCAAAACACCCTTGATTCCCCTAGAGAAAGATACCTAATGACTCAAATTTTGCGAGAATTAAGGTAACGCCAGCTTTTGTGGAGGTGGAGCAATGACGGATAGTAATGTAAGAATTGTTTCTCTGATTCCCGGTGGAACAGAGATTTTAGCGACACTAGGGTTGGTTAATGCCATTGTAGGGCGATCGCACGAATGCGATTACCCTCCAGAAATCCAAGATCGCCCCATTTGTACCGAAGCACGCTTAAACTCCAGTGCCTCCAGCAGCCAAATTCATGATGAAGTGAACAATTTATTGCAATCTGCTCTCAGTATTTATCAAATCAAAACAGATGTTTTGGAGCAATTGCAGCCTACCCACATTCTCACTCAAGACCAGTGCGATGTTTGTGCTGTCAGCTTACACGAAGTTGAAAAGGCAGTTGCCACACTCATTGACAGTAAACCGCAGATTATTTCTTTACAACCCAATATTCTCCAGGATATTTGGGCTGACATTGAGCGAGTCGGCAACACCTTTGGCGTAGACTCGGTAAAAGTCATAGAAAATTTAGAAGCTCGCGTCAAAATTTGTCAGCAAAGAATCCAGGGGCTTTCTTTAAATGAACAGCCTACTGTCGCCTGTATTGAGTGGACTGATCCTTTGATGGTTGCCGCCAATTGGATTCCTGAATTAGTCAATTTAGCCGGAGGACAGTCCTTGTTTTGCGCTACAGGTCAGCCTTCTCCCATCTTGCCGTGGGAAACACTATTAACAACTAATCCCGATGTAATTGTTTTTATGCCCTGTGGCTTTGATTTAAATCGCACTCGCCAAGAAGCCAATTTGTTAACTCAACGTTCAGAGTGGGAAAAACTGCACGCTACCAAAGCTGGTAGGGTCTACATCACTGATGGCAATTCTTTCTTCAATCGTCCAGGGCCTCGACTGGTAGATTCTTTAGAAATTTTGGCAGAAATTTTGCATCCAGAAATTTTTCAGTATGGCTACAAAGGAACGGGTTGGGAACCCTTGTAAAGAAGAATTCCGAACTCATGAGCCAGAGTTCAGTATGAATTCGAGTCTAATGTTTATGATCTTGGTTTAAAACCTTGGCAGGTTCCAATCCCACACGAAGAGTAATTCTGATTCCTGGATTCTGAATTGTGAATTCTTCTTTAAGGTGTTTGTTCAGAATCCGTCGATGGTTCATTGTTAAATAACAGCAGGCGTGCAGCAAGGATAGCAAATCCCACAGCAGCGATCGCTTTTAATAAGCGTGTAGGTAATAATTCGGCTACTGCCCCCCCTGCTAATGATCCCAATAGGCTTGTCAACAGCAATGCGCCTGCTGCACCAAAAAATACTGCACGCGGAGAATTACAACGCCCTGAAAGTGCGATCGCTGCTAGCTGACTTTTGTCACCCAATTCTGATAAAAAAACTGTAATAAAGCTCAGTCCTAAGAGATGCCAATCCATATGTTTAAGGGGAGCGGGAAATGGGGAGTTTTTCTAATGACTAATGACCAATAAATACATCCCAAAACAGCATTAGGGAAATCATTAACAACATCACACCTGCTGATTTTTCTACAGTTTTTGGGCTGAGTCGGGTGGCTATCCAACTACCTAAAAGCACGCCTAATAAGCTGGTGGTTATTAGCGCAGCCGCAGAGCCGATAAATACCACCCACGGCGAATGAGATTCTGCACTCATTAATAGGGTGGATAGCTGAGTTTTATCTCCAATTTCTGCTAGAAAAACGGTTACAAAAGTTGTACCAAAAACTACTAACGCTGATTGCTGCTTTTGAGGACTATCGGCAACTACAGGCTGAACTGGCAGGGCGATCGCACGAGTTAAGTTCAAATCATTGCTATCTTTCAGTTCTAGCTCGATCTCAGTTTGAGATATGCCAGAAATCTCCAAAGGTGCAGAGTCAAGTTTCACAGGCAGTAGTTTTGTTAGTAAGTTGCTTTCATATTTCTATCATATTCTCAGATTGTTGTAATAAATTGCAACTACATAAATAGAGATAAAAAAATTATGGAGTGTCTTTGCGTTCTTGCATACTCCTCACAGCCCAACAGCTTTATTGAAGCGTAGTATTTCCAGACTGCGATCGCCGTATACTCCTTCTATTTGCTGGCGACAGCAGTCAATGGCAAAATCGTTAACTTCTTCTGGTTCAACCCCATACATATCTTGAAACACTTCTGATTCCACACGGCAGAAGCGAGGACGATCTGAGTAGATGCGGCATTCTCGCGTGGTATGGTCGAAGTTAACGCACCATCCCGCTTCGCCAACCATGCTGAGATAGAGTTCTAGTTCTGGTGGAGAGAGATACTCATCTAAATCTGGACGCTCTGCTGGATCAAGATTACAGCAGGCTCCACATTGCTTTACACATTGCCAAGTTGCCATTTTGAATTAGGGATTAGGGACAATGGAGCAAGGGCAGAATAATTAATAATCAATACCCAATGCCCTTATTTTACGTTTTTATGTCTTTTCTTATAATTTTGTTAAGTAAATTAAATCTAACAGACCATAGCCAGATATGATCGATTTCGGGTTTCCTAATTAAGTTATTGAATTTTTTAAGACAATTGGGAGGAGAAAAGGAAAAATGGACGCTTTGTTTAACGCTTTTACCAGTATCAATTGGGAAGTTATTTTCCAATTGCTGTCCGTGGCGCTAATTGTGATTGCTGGACCAGTGGTAATCTTTTTGCTGGCATTTCGCAACGGCAACCTATAAGAGTGCTGAGTGCTGACTAAGGAGTTAACAGTTAAGAGTTAGGAGTGAGAAGTTAATTAAGAATTCATAACTCATAACTCATAACTCAGCACTCAGTACTGATAATGCCTGAAGGGCAGCTTGAATAATGCTGTCATACTGTGGGCGAGAGATATCAACTTCTTTGGCGTTTTGACGATTAGTGCCTAGTAAACCGGTTATATGTCCTGGCTGCATGGCTAAAACTTTGCCTTCAGAATTTTTAATTCTTAATTCTGCTTCAATACCGTTTTTATAGAAACCACAAGTATATTGTCGCTGGTTGTATTCAAAAGTGGTGGTTGATGGGGTAGGTGGCGAAGCAAAAAATTGTTGAAGCTGAATTGGCAGTCTGACTCCTATTAACTCTAGCTCGATGGTAGTGTTACCGTTAAAGTAATTTTCTCGTAGTTTGTAAGCGACATCCACTCGCGATGGTAAGCGGAAATAGTCTCCCCAACGCCAGGCGATCGCTTTAATTTTGTATTCTTGATTATCAATAGTTTGGGCAATTGTCAGTTTAATGTGACCCTTCCCAACGATTTTTTGCTCAACCACTTGAACATTAGGTGTCCAAAAAACTGGATCGGGGTTATCCATACCGCAGGGATGTAGAGCATTAAGCTGTTGATAAAGCTGCTGATTGATGTGATTGAGGTTAACTTCGGCATCAATTTTGAGCAGAGGCTTGAGATGGTGCGGTTCAAGACACTGGTTAGCAAACTCAATCAAGCGCGATCGCAACATCTGTAAATTCTCTGCTGGTAGAGAGAATCCCCCGGCTGCTTTGTGTCCACCAAATTTGCCTAGTAAATCGTGACAATATTCCAAAGCTTCAAACACGTGAAATTCTGGAATTGAGCGTGCTGAACCGCGTATATGTCCCTCATCCTCATAAGTACCGATGAACACGGGAACGCCGTAGCGTTCTACCAAGCGGGAGGCGACAATGCCAATAACGCCGTGATGCCAATTGGGTTGAACAACAACTAATACACGGTCTTGCTGTAGAGATGCAACAAATTCTGCTTCTACATAAGCGATCGCTTCTTGTTCAATTTGCTGACACATTTCCTGGCGACTGGCATTTATTTGTTCACACTGCATTGCTCTTTCCAGCGCCACCCCCATATCATCTGTAGTCAGCAATTCAATCACAGTTTGGGGATCACCAATTCGGCCAATAGCATTAATTCGTGGCCCCAGACGAAAACCGATATCTTCAGGCTTCAGGGATTTTGGATTTTGGATTTTGGATTTCGGATTGGAAATTTTCTCCTCTACTCCCCCTGCTCCCTCATCTCCCCTCGCCTGCACACCACCTACCTGAATTAACGCCTGTATTCCAGCTAAGTTGGATTTGGGTAAATGCTGTAAACCACGTTTTACCCAACGGCGATTTACGCCAGTTAAGGGGGCTAAATCTGCGATCGTTCCCAGCGTAAATAGTGCTAGCATCGGCTGAATCAAACCTTTAGTTTCCCCTAGCTGTTGTGCTAGAGACACTGCCAAAATGTAGGCAACACCAACACCAGCAACTCCCCGATAAGGTGAGGATTCAGCTATCAGTTTAGGGTTGAGGATAGCGTTAGCTGGTGGTAATTTTTGGGGTATATCGTGGTGATCGGTGATAATCACTGCAAGACCAAGTTCTCTAGCTCTAGCAACTGGTTCAAACGCAGAGATGCCATTATCTACAGTCAGAATTAACCCCACACCTTCACTGTGGAATTCTTCAACTATGCGTTTATTGATACCATAACCTTCGTGCATCCGGCTAGGAATAGCATAATCTACCTGTGCGCCTAAAGTGCGGAGACTACGTAAAAGTAGAGCAGTGCTGGTCATCCCATCAGCATCGTAGTCACCACAAATAGCGATTTTTGTTTGAGAAGCGATCGCATTTTGCAACAACTCCAAACTAATCGCCAAATCTGGGAAATCTTCCAACGGCGAAGGCAAAACTAAAGACTCTGGATTTAAAAATGCTTGTACCTGTTCTGGTGTTTCCATACCCCGATTAATCAACAACTGGCTGATAATCGGTGAAATATTTGTCAAAACAGCCAGATTTTGGGAAATTTCTGGCTTTTGTGGATAAATTTGCCAGCGCTGATCGGGTAAGCGCCTGCGAGGCTTTGATACTTCAGATACAGCTCGGTCTAGCACAATAAAAGTTAGGAGTTAGAAGTTAGGAGTTAGGAGTTTTTAATTAAAAGTTATTTCTTAACTCATAACTCCTAACTCATAACATTTCTGTTAAAACACGTTTATCTTACCATCATCCATAATATACAACGAGCGATCGCCTGGAGAGCGCCAAGTCGGACGAAGTTCAAGCCGCAATGTGCCAAAGTTAGGTTTCGAGACAATTGCTTGTAGTGATAAACCCTTTTCACTCCAAAATATCAAAGATGTATTTGGCTCCGTACCCTCTATTTGTTCTAAATTTAATTTCTGCCCTGGACTCAAGGATATTGGATCAGTCCCGGAGGGTTTTTGGATTTTTATCAGATTGGGTGTGCTATTTACGACTTCAACCCGGATGTGTTGCCCTGGCGTAAACTGAATTGGGCGAGAACCACACTTAGAAGCACAAGTTCCAGCTAAAGTATTGCTGGGATTATTGATTGATGCAACTATAACGGTAGCGGCAACTAAAGCAAATGACAAAGGCTTAAACATAATACACAGTATAAGTACTAAACTGAAATATTACTTCAACCTAGTAGTATTAAGCCTCAGCATATTTTCCAGAATTAAAACTGCAATGTGTTTTTAACCGAAGCGTCCACTGATATAATCTTCAGCTTCTTTGGTTTGAGGAGAACTGAACATTTGGGCTGTAGGATTAAATTCAACTAATTTTCCCCGACGTTTGCCCTGCTCGTCAATTTCTGTGTTGAAGAAAGCTGTGAAATCTGCCACTCTAGAAGCTTGCTGCATATTGTGTGTCACCATGATGATGGTGTATTGCTGCTTGAGTTCTAAGCAGAGTTCTTCTACTTGGCGGCTAGAAATTGGGTCGAGAGCAGAACATGGTTCATCCATTAATAATACATCTGGCTTCATTGCGATCGCACGAGCAATACAAAGTCGTTGCTGTTGTCCGCCAGATAATGCAGTTCCCTTTTCTTTGAGTTTGTCTTTGACTTCATCCCAGATAGCAGCGCGTCTGAGGGAATTTTCTACCAATTCATCAACGTTACCTTTATAACCGTTAGCACGAATTCCCAAATAGCAATACCAGAAGTTTTTGGGTTAGCTGCAATCACTTTCACGCCATCTTTTTCCAAGTCTGCCCAAGTATTGATGCCTTTGGGATTGCCTTCGCGCGTAACGATCGCAGCAACCGATCTACTAACGATACCACTTCTCGGAGCTTTGATTTCCCAGCCTGATTTAATCAAACCCGCTTGCTGAATTTTGTTGACATCTAGGGGAAGTGCCAAATGTACTATGTCTGCTTCTTGCGAATCGGAAATCACAGCAGCAGTTTGAGCGCCAGAACCCCCATAACTTTGCTCAAACGTGACGTTTTGGTTATGTTCTTGCTTCCACTTTTGGACAAATTTGGGGATTATCTGGTCATGAGCTGCTTTGGTAACAGAGAAAGAAACTAGTTTGAGATTAACATCATTTTTGCTAGCTGCACTTCTTCCAGAGCAGGAGGCAACTGCTATACTCAAAAAAGTACCTATGAGAAACAGACTCACAAAGCTTTGCACAGTGTGTCTATTGAACAAACTCTTAATTGTGTGTTGATAGTAGAGTTGTATAGCCTGCACAGCTTTCATGACATAAGCCTGCATACCTTCACTTAGCAATTTACTTAATTGTGTCAGCTGTTGCGACTTGCTCATCAGAATCACCCTTAAATCTACGGTATTTCTAGGCAAATACCGTAATTAAGAGAAGTATAGGACATATAAAACAATATTTCTCATCTAGCTTTAACTATTTTTACTAAGTCAGCAGTTACTCATCAAAGTAGCAAAAATAGTGTTTAAGCTCTGCGCTTTGCCCGCCTCCAAAAGGCTGATTTACTTACAGCCTACATACGCTATCTCTGTATAGAATTGCTACAAGGATTTGTTGCTAAGAATTCGGAAGAAACCAAAAACTTTTCCCTCTCTTGTAAAAGGACTCTCAGAGGTTTTACTACGCAAAATCTTTCTCTCTCGCCCATTGGAGGGGAATTTGAACTTGAGTTCAAGACAGGGAGAGGTTCATCGAATTCACTTAACATTAGTTCAGTTGGTAGCTTAGGCAATTGTGAAAAATCGATATAATTCGTAAGACAGCTATAAGTATCTTCACTAGTTATTGCATCGTCTACTCTACCAGTATTGCTACAACCAGCTTAGGATAGACTAAAAGCGTTTTTTGCAAACAATGGTAGAAAAAATCACAGCTGTATTTAATGGCAAAGTGTTCTATCCGGCTGAACCGATCGCACTGCCAATCAATACCCGTGTGCGAATCAGTATTGAAATTTTACCGCCAAGTGAACATGAAACGGTATCATTTCTGCAAACAGCGCGATCGCTCAACCTAGATGGGCCACTTGACTGGTCTACCAATATAGATAAATACTTGTACAGTAAGTAAATTTCCATGCATTCTGAAGTCTTTCTTGATACATCATTTGCCATTGCCTTATCTGCACCGAGCGATCGCTTGCATGACCGAGCCTTACATCTGGCTAAAATGTTACAAGCGGCAGAAACTCGTTTGGTGACAACACAGGCGGTGATGTTGGAAATTGGCAATGCCTTATCCCAACAACCTTATCGTCAAGCGGCAATCATATTATTAAATTCTCTAGTAGCAGACTCCAAAGTAGAAATTGTCCCCCTTTCCCAGGAACTCTACGAACGTGCTTTCGAGCTATATCGGGAACGAACTGAGAAAGAATGGGGATTTGTGGATTGCGTATCTTTTATAGTTATGCAATATAGTGGAATCACTGAAGCGCTGACTGCTGATGAGCATTTTCAACAAGCAGGCTTTCGAGCATTACTACGAGAAAATTTGCCTTAAAGATTGGGAATTAGGGATTGAGGATTGGTTATTCACAAATGACTAATGACAATTAAATATTTCGTTACAATCGGCATGTGCATTAGGCATTCAAGAGTTATCAGCCATGAAATTGATTTCCGATCCACCGATTCCTGTAAAAATTCAAAAGATGAAGGAACGGGTGCGGTGGATGCATCCAAGTTTTGTGCAACGGGGAATTGATCAAACCTGCATGGTTATAGATGATGGCAGGCAGGATAGTCCAGAATTTTCCTTTATGGTTATCGGTGATTCCGGTACGCAATCCCATTATCGACACCATCCCCAACGAAAAGTTGCTGAACTAATGCTTCCTCACCGCAATGATTGCAGTTTTGTGTTGCACACAGGCGATGTAATTTATGTGGTGGGTTCCCAAGAGTATTATTCGACAAACTTTATTGAGCCTTACCGGGAATTTCTTGTAGATGGCGACAACTCGAAAGATATTCCCTATGATCGCATGGTCTTTAATCTGCCATTCTTGCCAGTACTTGGTAATCATGATTACTACGATGTGCCGTTGATGTACCGTTTGTTTACTGGAACAACATCTTCATTACGTCGCCTGTTGCGCTACAAAGATATCGAGATTGGCTGGCATGGATCATATCAAGGTAATGCCTATGCACGAGCATTTATGGACTATACCCAAGCGATCGCTTCCCCACAAGATTTAGAACGTCATTTAGATCAACACTACACTGCTAAGACTGACACAGGACGCTGTTTGCGTTATGAACCTGGAAAGTTTACCCGTTTACCCAATCGCTATTACACCTTTCGTTACGGCGGGATTGACTTTTTCGCACTCGATTCTAATACCTTTAATACACCATCACCTTTACCTGCAACTCAAGAGGGGGAAATTTACCGCCGTGAATTGCAAAAGCGTCGCCAGGAAATAGATCAAGAAGAATTGCAGATTTTGAAAATATCTGATCGCCTCAACCCCGATAAACCTATCGAAGCGGAACAACTTGATGAACTTAGTGCCAAATTAGAGCAAATAAACGAGATCAAAATCGATATTGAAAAACAATTGGCATCTCAGACAATGCCTGCGATCGACTTTGAACAACTTGAATGGTTGCGAAGCAGACTAATCGAATCTTGGAACACCTCCGAAGTGCGAGGACGGATTATCTTTTTCCACCATCCACCCTACGTCACAGAAGCTACTAAGTGGGATCAGGCGCAAACCTTAGCAGTTCGCCACCGCTTGCGCTGGGTATTTGAACAAGTCGCAGAAACTCTTGGTTCTTTAATTAAAGAACGTCCCACAGTGGATTTGATTTTAAACGGTCACGCTCACTGTTTGGAGCATCTGTGCACAACTGATACCGGATTTGCTGACTCCCATATTAACTGCATTATCTCTGGTGGTAGTGGTCATCGTCCCCGTTATCAACGGCGAGAGGGGACTGAATTGATGGAGACTTTTACGGAAATTGCAGGTAAACCTATTCGGAAAGTTGCCGATTCAAAGCTTTTTGTGGGTCGTCATGATTACAATTTCCAAAAGCGCCTGCCTTACTCATGTGTGCGGATTGATGTTCTGGATGGTTGCCCGCCCAAGTTTATCATCAGACCGCTGATTACTGAACGGGTTGAACAAGAGTGGCATAACCGCGAACTTGAACCTTTTGTGATTTAAAGGGGATGCAATGCCTACGGCGGTAAACTACGCGTTTAAATCATTTGAAAATCAAATCTTAATTCCCCTACAACAACTTTGCCACTCTGATGTAGAGTTGCACAATTATCTGAAGTTATGGTTTTTGCAAGCGTTTATATCCTAATCTTGAATAGAGTTTTGATAATTTCAGATTATGGCAGGACATAGTAAATGGGCAAATATTAAACGCCAAAAAGCCGTAGTAGATGCAAAAAAGGGAAAAACCTTCACTCAGTTATCGAGGGCGATTATCGTTGCGGCTAGAAGCGGTGTACCAGATCCAGCGCTGAATTTTCAACTTCGCACGGCAATTGATAAGGCAAAGGCAGCGAGTATCCCCAATGATAATATTGAACGAGCGATCGCTAAAGGTGCAGGCAGTTTTGGCGGGGATAATGCTACCTTTGAAGCAATTCGCTACGAAGGCTACGGCCCTGGTGGTGTAGCGATTTTAATCGAAGCCCTTACAGATAATCGCAATCGCACTGCTGCTGATTTGCGTGTAGCTTTTAGTAAAAATGGTGGCAATCTTGGTGAAACAGGTTGCGTTAGCTGGATGTTTGACCAAAAAGGCGTTTGTGTATTGCAGGGTGTGGTTGACGAAGAACAGCTTTTAGAAGCATCCCTTGAAGGCGGTGCTGAGTCTTATGAGATGACTGAAGATGAGATGGCTGAGGTGTTTACTGACATTGGCAATTTAGAAACCCTTAGCCAGACACTCAAAGTTCAAGGTTTTAAGGTAACTGATGCCGAATTGCGCTGGATTCCCAGTAATAGTGTAGAAGTTACTGATCCAGATCAGGCGCGATCGCTTTTCAAGTTAATTGATACTCTGGAAGGCTTGGATGATGTGCAAAATGTCACAGCTAACTTTGACATAGCAGAAGAATTGATGGCTCTCAGCATTTCTTAATCAAAATTCACGCAGGCATCATAGCTAAATACCACTTGTTTGGATGATGTCCAAGTTACATCTAACTTTGAAATGCCAGTAACTCTTATAGCCGTGAGTATTTTTTAGCCAAGTATTCCCAGTAATTGCGATATTTTACGGTTATAAAAATAGATATGAAAGGGGCGCAATGTGTCAAAAGAAAAGTTAATATTTGATATTAAATAAAAATAAAAAAATGGTTCTACATACCTCTTATGCCAAATTGTATTCAAGTGCTATAAAAGGAATTTTTGTAACCCTTTCACTTGGATTAATGAGCATAAATAAAGTCAGTAGAACCTAAAAACTCTGTTACAAACCGTCGTTAATTCCCAATATTTAACTGTTTACGCTTCCGGGTGGAAACAATCCCGAATGCACCCATTGTTAAAAGACCAAGTACAGAAGCAGGTTCAGGAACTGTGTGGAAACCTTCTGGCGGTTTTTCTGCAAAGGAAACTTCATCACCTTTGCTCGAAGTTATCAGCGAGGTTTTTCAATGTTTGTTCCTCTAAGATCATGTCCGGTAAATTACTTGTGATATGTCATTGCGAGTGCAACGTAGTGGAACGTTCGCGCAGCGTCTCTAAGAGTTGCAATCACAAGGTCTCTGCGATTGCAACTCTTAGAGACGCTCCGCGAACACTCCGTACCCTGCGGGAACGCCAAGGGCGGTACGCAATGACAAGCGTTCAACTGGACATGATATAACTTGCTCAAGAGGGCGCGATCGCGTCAAAATAAGAGTTAAGACGCTGTAATCTAACTTAACAATGGCCATAACGCAGCTTGAGCAAACTCTTCCCCCTCAACCAACACCGCCAAATGAGCGGGGATATGAATATGATTTGGTAATTGTCGGCGGTGGGATTATTGGGTTAACTCTAGCCTCTGCTTTAAAAGATTCTGGCTTGAGTATCTTGCTGATTGAGGCAAAAGTAGCTTCAGCGGCGGTGGCTAAGGGACAAGCCTATGCAGTTCATCAGCTTTCGGCGCTAATTTACCAAGGAATTGGAGTTTGGGACAAAATATTGCCTCAAATCGCCAAATATTGCCGAGTTCGTCTTTCTGATGCCGATTATCCCAATGTGGTGGAATTTACCACAGATGATATAGATACAGCAGAGTTGGGTTATGTGGCGGAACACCAAGCGCTGTTGCAGCCTTTGCAGGAGTTTGTCCAAGATTGTCCAAATGTGACTTATCTGTGTCCGGCTGAAGTGGTAAATACACAGTACCATTCGGATATAGTAGCGATAGATATTAAAGTTGCTGATCAGTTACAGACAGTTCGGAGCAAATTACTGATAGCAGCAGATGGGGCGCGATCGCCAATTCGTCAAGCTGCTGGTATCAAAACTTCTGGCTGGAAATATTGGCAGTCTTGCATCGTAGCATTTGTAAAACCAGAAAAACCGCACAATAACACCGCTTACGAAAGATTTTGGTCTAGCGGGCCCTTTGCGATTTTACCTTTACCGGGGAACCGTTGCCGCATTGTGTGGACAGCCCCCCACGAAGAAGCAAAAGCTTTATGTGCTTTAGATGATGAGCAATTTTTGGCAGAACTTACCCGTCGCTATGGCGATCAGATGGGGAAATTGGAATTACTAGGCGATCGCTTTGTATTCCAGGTACAACTCATGCAAAGCGATCGCTATGTTCTCCCTCGACTGGCATTAATTGGTGATGCGGCGCACAATTGCCATCCTGTCGGCGGACAAGGATTAAATCTGGGGATTCGGGATGCAGCAGCTTTGGCGCAAGTCCTACAAACAGCGCATCAAGCGGGTAAAGATATTGGCGACATTCAAATTCTTAAAGGTTACGAACGCTGGCGCAAGCTGGAAAACCTGACAATTTTAGGTTTCACCGATTTGTTAGATCGGATGTTTTCTAATAATTTCTTACCTGTAGTATTGGTGCGTCGCCTGGGTTTATGGTTTTTGCAGCGAGTACCCGTTTTAAAGGTCTTTATGCTGAAGTTGATGATTGGCTTGAAGGGACGGACTCCAGAATTAGCAAAACGATCAGGCCTAAAGGCTACACCAAACCAGCTTGAAAAATCTGGTTTGGGGTGAGATTCAATTCAGGGAAAGTTTGGGAGACAATGCGATCACTATCTCGGAACTTACTTATTTGATATTCCTCATCAACCAAGTTACACACGGTGATTGTCGGTTGTTTGGGATTACCGATAAAATTGCGTCCACCCAAGGCAGCATAATCGACAATCCAGTATTCCGGGATACCCATCTCTTCATAGTCAGCATACTTCAAGTAATAATCGTCCCGCCAGTTAGTTGATACAACCTCAATTGCCAAAGCTATTGATGCACCCAAACTAACAGTAGATTCTTTTTTCCATAATTTTTCGTTTTCCAGATTTGCACGGTTTAGCACCAACACATCTGGTAAGTAACCAGAATCTTTTTCAGGAGGTCTAACTATAACTTGGTTAGGTATGAAGTAGGGCAATCCTAGACGCTTGATTTCAAAAGGAATTTCGATACCTAGAAATCCTTTAACTTCTTCGTGTTCCCCTACGGGTTGAGCCATTTCAACAATTTCTCCCTTATGTAGTTCGTAGCGGACTCGTCGATTTTCGGGTAGCCAATCGACAAATTCCTCAAAGGTTACTAGCTTGGGTATGGCTTGAGTCATGACTTTTGAGAGTTATTGCTTTGCAAATATTATCTATAATCTAAGGGGCTTCGGACAGCTTTTCCACCACGCTTAAGAACCAGGGTATAAATCATCGTTGTCGAAGGGGGTTTGGGGTGCAAAGAGAGTGTTCCAGAGGGTGAGTGCGCTATTGTTAATGGTGGAAATGGATTCTGGAGTTAAGGTATTACTCCTGAGAGGTTGTACCCCAGATAGATGTAATAGTATTTAACATATGCTACTTACTCAGTACTATCAACCGTAGGATTGAAAATTAGTATTTTTCTACATAAAATTAAAAATCTAAAATTAAAAATTGGTAACACTGATGGTTAGGAGTGTTAAAGTTTCAGGAAATTCATTGGAACTTTTCAGCGGGTATTCATGCTGAAGAAACTACAGAAAAAACAAATTTCCATAATTGCGGGTGCGGCACTCTTTGCCTTTTTAGCTGGGGCAATGGTATCAGCACCTGAGATTGGTAAATCCGTTGGGCAATGGCTCAAACTGGGTAAGAATCAGGCAGAGCAAACATCTGATGCTAGTATTGCCCAATCAGCCGTCTTTCCACTGATATCACAATCTCTGCCAGAACGGGCGGCAAAACTAGCAGCGATCGCTCAAGAATCGCGATCGCCAGACCGAAATCGTGCTCGTTATCTTTTAGCGAGTGATTACATTGAAAGAACCCAAGCCCAAAAAGCCCTGGCTTTACTCCAAGGACTAGAGAAAGACTATCCGATCCTTGCGCCCTATATTTTGCTGAAGCAGGCGCAGGCAGAGGATATGCTGGGCGAGGACGGCAAAGCTTCGGATCTCAGGCAAAGCGTGCTGAAACTGTATCCCAAAGAAGCGGCCACAGTGAAAGCACTATATCTGATTGCCCTACCGAAGCAACAGGAAATAGCGATCGCTCAATTTCCTTCCAATCCTCTAACTTGGGAAATTATTCGCAAACGCTTACAAGAAAATCCCAATCAGCCACAATTACAATTGATTTTGGCTAAGTATGCCTACGATCAACCAGGTATAGTGGGCGTTTTAGATCAGCTAGTAAAACAGCCTACCCTCAAACCCGAAGACTGGGAACTCATTGGTACAAGCTATTGGGAAAATAATCAATTTCTGAAAGCGGCGAATGCTTATGCCAAAGCACCCAAAACACCGCGTAACCTCTACCGGACTGCACGAGGCTTACAGGTAGGGGGCAAAGATCGAGAAAAAGCGATCGCTACTTATAAACAATTGGTGCAGCAATTTCCAAATGCTGAGGAAACTGGGACTACACTACTACGGTTAGCAGAAACCGCAAAAACAGGTAAAGACGGCTTACCCTATCTTGAGCAGATAATTAGTAAATTTCCGAAACAAGCTGGTACTGCACTGGTACAAAAAGCCAAAACTCTCCAAGCCCTCAAGGATCAAAAGTCAGCTAGTGAGGCGTGGCAATTACTCATAGCCAAGTATGGCAATTCTGATGAAGCCGCAGAGTATCGCTGGAAAATAGCCCAAGACAAAGCCAAAGCCAAAGATTACGTCGGTGCTTGGCAATGGGCAGAACCAATTGCCACCAACAACCCCAATAGTATTTTGGCTCCGAGAGCAGGCTTTTGGGTAGGGAAATGGGCTGCTTCACTGGGCAAACAGCAGGAATCTCAAACTGCTTATGAGTATGTGATTAGCCAGTTTCCCTACTCTTACTATGCATGGCGAGCCGCGACAATGTTGGGGCTAAATGTTGGCAACTTTGACAACGTGCGCGTCATGAACCCGGAAGTAATCACACCCCAGCGTCCGTTACCACCGGCTGGTTCTGAAACTTTCAAAGAATTGTATCTGCTAGGTCAAGACCGTGATGCCTGGTTACAATGGCAAACAGAATTTCAAAACAAAATTCAGCCAACGGTAGCAGAGCAATTTACTGAAGGGTTGATGCACTTGGCAAGGGGAGAAAATCTCGTAGGAATTGACAAAATTTCTAAATTGGAAGACCGGGAAATACCAGCTGAACTTGCCCAATATGAGACTCTGAGCAAACAAATCACCTACTGGCAAGCGCGTTATCCTTTTCCCTATCTTCGAGAGATTGAAAAGTGGTCTACTGATCGTCAACTCAATCCCTTGCTAGTCACTGCTTTGATGCGTCAAGAGTCACGGTTTGAACCAAAAATCAAATCCGTCGCTGATGCCACTGGCTTGATGCAGGTGTTGCCGAGTACAGCTAAATGGATCGCCCCACAAATCAAAGTGGATTTCAAAACAATAAGCCTAGAAAATCCCAACGATAACATCATGCTGGGTACATGGTATTTGGATCATACCCATGAGCAATATAACAATAACTCCTTGCTCGCGATCGCCAGTTACAACGCTGGCCCCGGTAATGTCTCCAAATGGCTGCAAACTCTAACTACACAAGACCCAGATGAGTTTGTTGAACAAATTCCCTTTGATGAAACTAAAAATTATGTGCGTCAAGTATTTGGCAACTACTGGAATTATTTGAGGCTGTACAACCCTGAGATTTCTGGCATCGTGGCAAAGTACTCAACTACACACCCAAAATTGCCGACGCAGTAATTTTACCCAATCGAATGAGCAAGTACAGAGCAGAGGAGCAGGGAAAGCACATATACAATTTTACTTCTCCTCATCTCTAGCTCAAATGCAAAATTTTACACATAGTTAAGTGGGGCGATGCTTAGGTTAGTCTGCGCCTACGCTGTTTTTTCTGTTGAGAGGGTCAGGCGATCGCTTATTTCACTGTTCACAGCTTAAGTTGAGCGCGGCTTAGGTATTAATATATCTTAATATATTAAATGTTACTTTTTTCGCGCCATCCTTAATTTCTGTGCCCCAATGGAGTTAACTTCAAAAGAATTTAAGTCAGAACTGATATTAGAAATCCAAGCCTGCCTGCAATTGGCAGTTCCTCTGGTAATTACTCAAATATTAGAAGCGGGCATTCCTTTATTGGATGGGGTGATGATGGGCTTACTTAACAGCCAAGCCCTAGCGGCAGGTGCTTTAGGTGCTGTTACCTTTTCTACCTTAGCTTCCGTTTGTCGTTCTATTCTTTCAGCAGCAGGTGTGAGTGTCGCAAATGCCTTTGGTGCAGGAAAGATAGACCAAGTTAGCCGTGCTACCGGCCAAGGAATTTGGTTAGCTGTAACGATGTGCTTGCCTGTGATGTTTATCATTTGGCACTTTGACTATATGCTGCTGCTGACTGGTCAAGAAGAAAGCAATGTTTTATTAGCTCAAACATATTTGCGGTCTATTGTTTGGGGTTTTCCTGCTGCACTCGGTTTCTGTATCTTAAAAGAAGTTAGCTCTGCGCTCAATCGTCCTCAATTTCTAACAGTAATTACGGTAGCTGGACTATTATTGAATGCGGCTGCTAATTACGTGCTAATGTTCGGTAAATTTGGTTTACCAGCCCTTGGTTTAGCGGGTATAGGTTGGGCAAGTACACTCATTTTTTGGCTGAATTTTATCGCCGCCGCCAGTTGGATTTGCTTCGATAACTACTTTAAAGACTACCAGCTTGATCGTGCTCTGCACCAGTTCGATAAAGATATGTTTATAGATATCTTTCAAACTGGATGGTTCTTGGGGTTGCAGTATGGAGCAGAAATTGGAGTATTCACTGCCACTGCTTTAATGATGGGGTGGTTTGGGACAGAGACGTTAGCAGCCCATGAAATTACCGTTGAGACAGAAAGTTTTGTCGAAACGGTTTCTATAGGTATTTCCTATGCCATCACGATGAGAGTAGGACAGTTGAGAGGACAAAATGATCTCAAGGGTGCAAGCAGAGCAGGATTTATCTGCATTGCGCTTATTACTCCCATTGTGAGCATTGTGGCACTAATTTTTTGGCTTTTTCCCAACTATATTGTGGCAATGTATTTGGACACCAATAACCTGGATAATATCGAGATCGTTAAAACGGCAACTTCTTTCCTAGCTGTGGGGGCACTAGTCCAAATATTTTATAGTATTCAGACTATTGCTGCTGGTGCATTAATCGGGTTGAAAGACACCAAGGTGCCAGTGTTAATAACTATGTTTGCTTACTGGGGTGTAGGTCTAGGTGGTGGCTATCTGATGACATTCACTTTAGGCTTGGGTGCTATAGGTTTATGGTTGGGTTTAGTACTAGGGCTACTTATGGGTGCAGTGCTTTTAACTTGGCGTTTTTATCTTTTGACTTCTGAGATTGAGTCTGCTTGAACAAGAGGCAGGGGACAGGGGGCAGGGAGCAGGGGGAAATGACCTCTTCCTCTTGGGTGGAGCAAAGCAGAATATGGATTGGAGTCCCCCACTTCACTTCGCAAGCATGGCTTTTGTACCCTGCGGGAAGCTAGTTCAACAGGTGGGGTGGTAAGGTAGGTATGTCATTGGCGCAGCCTCTCCAAGAGTTGTGTCGAATCCCAATTCTTTTCTATCCCCCTTGCTCCCTGCTCCCTGCCCCCTTGCCTCTTGTTCAACTTTTGTACCTTTGCCATGCAGACTCGACTATTTCAGCAATGATTTCTGTGTATGTCACACCACCCAAACGTCCCATAATTACCAGGTCTGAGCGGATATGGTGTAGCCCTGGCAGTGGGTTAACCTCCATAAACTGCAACACACCACTAACATCGCAACGCAGATCAACACGGGCAGCGTCACGGCAACCAAGAGTATGGTAAACATCCAGGGCTAGTTGCCTTGCCTGTGCTGCCAGTGGTTCGGGATCTATGAGTAAACGATAAGATACCCGTTCCAGATACTCATCCTTATTAAGGGTGGTATAAGCAAAAGCTTCAGTTTGTCCTGTAAAAAT
The DNA here is from genome assembly GCF_015714705.1 of Nostoc sp. NZL. NCBI lineage: Bacteria > Bacillati > Cyanobacteriota > Cyanophyceae > Nostocales > Nostocaceae > Nostoc > Nostoc sp. NZL. Next base: position 95,028 of record NZ_WBKL01000062.1, read on the forward strand.
TACTTCCATCACACCTACTACCCGTGAGTTGCTACCGTTACCAATAATGCCCACTGTTAATTCTCGACCGGGAAGAAAGGTTTCTACGAGTACGGACTGCTGAAAAAGTTCGCGTAACATTTGATAAGTATTGACTAGCTCCTCGCGTTCTTTGACAAGAGAACGCCCAGTTACCCCTTTAGAACTGCCCTCCGCCACAGGCTTGAGGAAAACTGGCATTGGCAGCGACACGGCTGCTGCTTCTGCGGTAGTACTCACAACTTCAAAGGGAGCTGTAGGCAAACCGCGATCGCGCACCACCCTTTTAGCAAGTGCCTTATCTAGCGTTAAGGCGCAGGTGAGCGGATCGGAAAAGGTGTAAGGTTGAGCAAATAATTCGCAGACTGCCGGGACTTGGGCTTCGCGGGAGCGACCCTGCAAACCCTCAGCAATATTGAAAACCAGATTCCAGCGATCGCCTTTTGCCAAACGCAGAGCAAGTTCTCTACCATTGCCGACACGTTCAAATTGATGACCTAACTGAAATAGTGCATCTTCCAACCCGATGATAGTTTCTTCATCGTCGAACTCCATGACTTCAGAGGCACTGAAACCAGCCTGAAGGTAGTCTGCCTTCAAGTCATAACACAGACCAATTAATAACCCCATAGCCTTATAATTCCCAGTGAAAAAGCTTTCGCTGTTAGCTTGAATTTACAAATCAGGTATCTTCATTGAGGAATGACGATTACTAAATCCTCAATGAAGCGAAGATATCTGATCAAGAATATCAAACCATACAGGAGATTTGTCGTGGCGATCAACTATATAGTGTTAGCCCTGCTCTACAGGATCTACATAGGTGTATGTCTCACCTGCCCAATTTCGCACTGTAGCTGTGCCCTTCTCATAAGCAACTAGAGTCTCGGCTTGAATTGGAACTTTACCACCGCCGCCAGGGGCATCAATTACATAAGTTGGTACAGCGTAGCCAGTAGTATGACCACGCAATTTAGAAATTAAATCAAGCCCTGTTTGAACACTCGTTCGCAGATGTGCGGTGCCAACAACTGGGTCGCATTGGTAAAGATAATAGGGACGTACACGCAGCTTCAGAAGACCGTGAAAGAGATTCTTGAGAGCTTTTTCAGAGTCATTCACACCTTTTAACAGCACAGTTTGACTACCTAGAGGAATACCACCATCAGCTAGGCGATCGCAAGCTTGTGCCACTTCTGGGGTAAGTTCTCGGACATGACAAAAATGCAAAGACAGCCACACACGATGCTTGCGGAGCAAAGCAACCAGTTGCGGTGTAATTCGCTGTGGTAAGAAACTCGGCACGCGAGAACCAATCCGAATAAATTCAATATGCTCAATGGCACGTAACCGCCCAAGCAAATTATCTAAAGGTTCATCAGACATCAACAAAGGATCACCACCAGAAATTAGCACATCACGGATCTCGGTGTGTTCTTCTAGGTAAGCGACGATCGCATCCAAGCGCCGGGTTACTGGGTACATCTCACCTTGGCTCACCAAACGAGAGCGGGTGCAGTAACGGCAATAAGCAGCGCATGTGTCTAGAGCAAGCAACAACACCCGGTCAGGGTAGCGGTGTACCAGTCCTGGCACTGGAGTATCGTTATCTTCACCGCATGGATCTACCATGTCTGCTGTACTAACTATTAGTTCTTCTTGCCGTGGAATGACTTGTAACCGTAGCGGACAAAGCGGATCTTCTGGATCAAGTAGTGATGCAAAGTATGGGGTTACGGCTACAGCAAACTTCTCTGGTGCAATTAAAAGTCCCTGTTCTTCAGTAGCACTAAGCCTTAATAACTTCTGAAAATGTTCCAGCTTAGTCAACCGATGACGCATTTGCCAGCGCCAATCGTTCCAGCGTTCTTGATTGTAAGTCTCCCCTAAAATCTGACAAATTTCTTCACACCGAACATTAGTAACTAGAGGCTCTAGAATAGTGTTTTTGATCATGATTAGAACTAAATTAATCTGAGAATAATAAACCAATCACAGCCTAGTTCTTTTACCTGCATTCGTAGATAAAAGAAAAAACTATTGACAAATGTGACCAATCCTGATTTAAACTCCTCATCAAACAGGTAGTGATTGTTGTGGCGTAGAAATATAAATAGTTTGACTTGTTTGATGTCAGAGATGATGGCTATTTCTGCCTCTAATAACAAGGATTTGGCACATCCTCAGTATAATCACGGCAATGATTAAGAGCGTTCATAATTACCTCAGATTTAAATGCCTCAGCCTTAGCAGCGTAAACAGCTAGCTTTTTATGAAGATGAGGTGGAATTTTAACATCGACTTGAATACAAGGCATGAAAACAAAGTTTAAGTACTCTAGAAATGATACCAAAAGTTTAACAATAAGTATCTTTATACACAGAATATAACTCTGCTGTCATGCTTGTTAATTTAATTATTTAGCTTTTTTGATTGAGATAGGTATTAGGCAGGCTAAAGATGATGACTAATTTCCAGAAAAACCAAAAACCTCTTTCAAAGCCAAACAGGCTAAGAAAAAGGCATGAATCCAAACACTATCCACCCACTAAGGATGAAAATAATTTTTTGGTGTAAAAACCGACAACATACCTCACTAGGTCAAGAAAGGCTATAAGTCAGTTACAAACTTTGTCAAATCTGTACTTAGTAACCTGAATCACTAGGATTGCTGAATGATGTCAATTGCGACTCAACCGCATTAAGATAACCTGGATCATTCAAAACTTGTGCTGGTAATTTGTGAGCTTTGATAGCAGCCTGAACTACATCTTTTGCAGTCAGGTTTCCTGTTTGGTATTTGAATACTAAAGCGCTCCCACTGGGAATACCCTGCTCTTTAAAATAACCTTGATAAGCTAGAAAGGCAGTATTGAAAGGTTGGAGATAGCTGGCCTTTGGGGAATTAGCATGTAAAGTATTAGAGTTAACATCTGTGTTGAGTTGTCCGGTACTATTGTTAGTATTAACTGTTTGAGCGCCAACAATTTCAGGTATAAAAGCAATACAAGCAACGATAAGCGCAGAATTGATCAAGTTTATAAGTTTCATAATTTTTTCCTCATTTGAACTAGGTTAATTAGTTTTATCCAGTAATAAAATCCTATTTTTTGGCAATTTCAACCACATAAAATGAATTGTTTGCCAGCGTTTATCGAAGGTGCGATCGCTCACATATATGTAATGATGATATTCTCTACTAGATGTTTTTGGCTTTAGGCTATAAACTAAAATCCAACTACGTTTTGGCTAATTAACTTTGCATACCAATATGCTAGAAAATCTTTCTGATAAAAGCAACTAATTTTAATTATTAATTTGATAAATAAAATTGATTGTAATTAATACTGACATCGCAAAGTTTCCTCTAAACTTTACTTATCATTCATTTGAGCTTGGATAGGCTCTGGTGTAAGTTAGCCGTTAACGAGGATAAAATAAGCTGATCGTGTCAAAATGTTAAGTGTATAGTTTATTTGCAAACTCACTTATGCCGAAAGCAATTTGGAATGGCGCAGTTTTAGCCGAGAGCGATAATACCGTAGTTGTGGAAGGCAACCATTATTTCCCTGTTGACACCATTAACAAGCAGTATTTCACAGAAAGCAATACTCACACCACTTGTCCCTGGAAAGGTGTCGCCAGCTACTACAGTATCAACGTGGATGGACAAATCAACAAAGATGCTGCTTGGTACTATCCCAGTGCTAAGGAGAAGGCTAAAAATATTGAAGGCCATGTAGCCTTCTGGAAGGGTGTAAAAGTTGAGGCTTAATAAGGGTTCCTGAAAGTATTTTAGTTTCAGGGACATTGATATTATGTCCGGCTAATTGCCCATAAAATAATTAGCCCGCGCAGAGAGAAGTCTGAGCGGGCTTCGTATTTAAACTATTTGCGAATTTATTTTAAAAATTCAAAAACTCTGGGATATTAGTCTTATATCATGTCCGGCAAATTACTTGTGATATGTCATTGCGAGTGCAACGAAGTGGAACGTTCGCGCAGCGTCTCGTAGAGAAGCAATCGCAAGGTTTTTGGGATTGCTTCACTTCGTACCCTGCGGGAACGCCAAGGGCGGTACGCAATGACAATTATTTAACCGGACATGATATTACATCTTTTAACTGAATATTAATCATTTTATGAATTAACTTTTGTTGGTTTTAGCCATGTAAAAACCTGCGTAACTGTTAAATTCAATTGCAAAAATTCAGGTACAGGCAATACTTCATCTCCAGTCATCTCTATAGGTTGCTGTCCTGGCAAAAATACTAATACTAAGCGTTCATCTGGATCGATTAACCACCCTAATCGAGTACCGTGTTTTAGACAGTGAAGAATATTTATAATTACCTTAGTTGTATTCTGTTCTGGTGAAAGAATTTCAATTGTCCAATCAGGATAAATTCCAAAGGTATTTTCAATTTCCCCATTAGCATCAAAGGGAATCCGTTCCCAAGCAAATACACTTACGTCTGGTACAATCGAACGTCCGCCAAAAGTACAGCGTAATTCTGGAAAAGCCAAGGCAATTTCTTGCTCTTCAGCAATTTGGCTAATTGCGTTACAAAGTTTTAGTTGTAGCCGGGAATGTTTGCCTTGTGGCATTGGTTTCTGGTAGATACGACCATCTATAAATTCACTAGCAGGCTCTGTTTCTGGCAGTTTGAGGAACTCTGCTAAGGAGATAGATTTGTGCAGCGTACTTGTCATAGCTGTGCAAATGCCATATTTGATTGGAATCTTAGCATTTTCTATCCTTGGATTTTAGGAAGCGAGTCTATTCTCCTTGATGTTGCTGCTTAAAATCAGCTAATATTTGTTGAATTTCTTCTGCTGAAATGTCTTCTTGTTCAGATTTAGAGTAGATGGTTACTAAAATAATATTTGTATCTGTCTTTAAATAATAAATTACTCGATACCCACCACTTTTACCTTTTTGAACATCACTATTTTTGGCCCGTAGCTTAAAAATTGTATATCCAACTCCGGGTATTTTGTCTCCTGGTAATTCTCCTGATTGCAGTTGTTCTATTATTGGTTGAATATCATTACTAATATTCCGGTACTTTTTGGCTAAGATACGCAGATTACGTTTAAATTTAGCAGTGGCTTCGACTTGAATCAAAGGTGGTTCACTCTGCATCAATTCCTTCCCACAGTTGAGATATAGGTATAGTATTTCCGGTCATCGCATCGTACCAACCTTGACGAAAACTTTCACAGGCAGACTCAACAAGTTCATCATCCTCTTCATTCTCTTCCGTGATTAAGACAATGACTCGGACGCGGCTGTGTTTTGCTATAGTCAACGGCTTGTCTAAAGAAATTTGACCCCATTCGTTCACGGTTCCCTTGACTTCAATTGCTTTCATTGTCGTGAATCTGAGTTGTGCTGTTAATAGTATAGGACTTGTATATATAAGTTTTGCTTAAGCTGTGGTAACGATCGCATAAGCGTTTGCGACAAATAGATAAGCGTTCTTAACTAAATCACTTCATCGATAATTTTTATTTAAGTTTTGTTAACGATTGCATAAGCATTTACCACAAATAGATAAGCTTTGGTAACGAAACAACTTAATTGATAAGCTTTGCTTAAGTTTTGGTAACACAACTATAAGCGTTCTGAACAAAACAACTTGTGTTGTTAATGAACAGACAAGCATTCGCAACGAAACAACTTGTGTTGTTAACAAACGCATAAGTTTTCGTTACCAACAGACAAGCATTCGTAACGAAACAATTTCAGGACTTACGCATTGACAGGAGTCTGGCTATGTGTATTCAAGCCCATCTTTTGTTCAAGATGTTCCAGAATGAAGTCACGAGCCACCTGAAGAGACAAATTTCTCTGGACTTCATACCAGTTTTGAATTAACTCCTCAGTTCGCATTAATTCTAGTTGTGTAAAGGCGCGGATAGCACTAAAAAAGTGAGTTTTAATTGCCTCAGATGTTCTCACCATGAATAGCTCAATTCCACACACTTGCTTGATAGCTCGATGGTAACATTCAATCCCCCAGTGAATTGAATGTAATTTATTTAACTCTGTCAGAGAAATTAAAAATAGTGCATCCTTGTCAGGTAAAAACATAATGTAATATCTGTGAGTTTCGTTTTTGAAACTTCTCCGAAATACTTTCACTTGCCCAAACTTTTTTAGATGCACTATTAAACCGTTCTCTGGAATTTCTAGATTTTGAACTTGGGTAAAATTTTTACCATGATGCCTTCCCGAATAAACATAACCAATTAATTCTGTTAACTTTGGGTCACTATGAGGCTTATCAATTACCGTATCATCGTAACTTTTTGTGCCACCGACTAAATTGATATAGAGCTTAACTTCATCAAATAAATCTTTTGGCTCATACTGCTCACGCAGCAAAAACCTATTGACACTATCATGAGACAAATCTTCCATTATTTCTGCCAAACGTGTGCAGCCTGGGTACTTTGATTCTGCCAATAAAAACAGAGTATAAGTGTTGAGATCACACTTGGCGGTCGATGGCTTGGTAGTTGCTCTGATAGTCGTCACCCTTAATGCAGACAACCTCAGTATTATCTGTCTTTCAACGCCTTTGGTGGTTAGCGATCGCCTATTTCTTCCTGATTTATTCAACGCATTTTATGCCTATTTTGTCAATGCGTAAGTCCTGTTTTCGACCCATCCCACAAAACTAGCAAAATCATCTCGCATTTATACAACGCCGATTATTATTATTTAATATGTGCTGTCTCTTGTCTTTTTGGAAATCCCTCTATTATCCCTTTAGTGCCGCAAAAACTACATCCAAAAGTTTACCCCATGTAGGATATGCCTCAAAAGCAGTAACTCGTTGACCAAGTTGTAGTAAGTTCTTATGTGTTGCAAACCAAGCAGGTGTGGGATAAATCCGAAATGGGGAGCGAACAACAGATTTTTGTGGATGATCAAACATGTAAGCATTATGAACTACTCCACGACCAGAGCCGATATCTGTGAGAGTGTTGCCGGGAAAAGCTCCCCAGGTTGTTAACCCTAGAGCATAGATAATTCCTGTCCAAACATTTACCCCAATACCACCGTAGCGTAAGTTGGCGATCGCTCGATCTATCTCGGCAGAATAAGCTTTTTCAGTTTTAGGATGCACTAATAGTACGCAAGAAAGTGTCCCCTTAACTTTTTGATTGGCAAAATTTACGGCTTTGGCTAAAAATTCTCCTGGATCTTCAGCATCTAGAGTAACCTCTGCTAATAAACCACAAAATGCTTCATGATTGAGGGCATATTCTCCTATCTTTGGAGGTACTTGAGGAATCACTGTCCAAGGTATGCTTTCTTCATCAGCATAGACAAGTGCTTGAGCTTGAGGATATTGGTCTAGAAAAGCTTCATATCTTTCTCTAGCTCCTGGGTAGTATGCTTTACGAGTAGGGATTGCTGCTAACTCTTGGTGTAATATCTCCAGAAAAGTATCACGCTGCTTCCACCCTTTGGCAGTCACTAACACTTTTGCTGCATCACAATTAAAGCTGGCGTTATGCGTGACCATACTTGCCACGTGCCGAGCCTGAAAGATTAGGTCGGACTTAGACCAGACACCAGGAACTACCAAAACAGGAGTGACACATCCTAGTTCTGAAGTTATAGGCTTCTTCAGCAAAGGTTGATTACTAGCCTTACGTTGCAATTGTTCCTCGAATGTCTTTCCCCAAACAATTGCATCATGAGTGCGGTCTGATCCCGTGATGTGTACTGTATCAATCTCCGGATGGTGACAAAGGTAGCTTCCTAGTTCAGCATCACCATAAACCACCTTGAAGAAACCATCCTCAATCAGTGACCGAAATGCTTCTTCTATGAAAGAAATATCATATTCATTAATCTGACTGATCTTGATAATCACAACTTGATCTTCGACAAACAACTTATATAAAGTGTCCATCAGGCTAAGAGACAAATTATTTCCTGCCTCCAAAATTAATGCAACGCTTCCTTTATCATGCTTTTTTCGATAGATCAATCCTTGAGTAGCCGGTTTACCGGGTTCTATCCAGACCTCACCTGTAAAACCCATCCAGAAAATGTTATCTATGAAGCTTCCCGGAAGTACTTGAGCTACCACTTGTCCATCTGGGCGAGTAATCCAACGCTTAGGCTTGGGCTGACCAGAAGCTTCTAAAGCTTCGATGAGTAGACGTAAATTTCGGACGATAACCATTGGCCCAGCTAACCATTCTTCGCCTGCCAAAGATTTAGTAGGGTCAATTCCCTTTTCTAAACAGACTCTCTCGATCCATTTAGCCGCTACTTTCTGAACTCCATCTAAGCAATAACGTAAATAGATAATCCGTTCTGGAATTCCAACTTGAAGCCAAGCTTCTTTATGCTTAGAAAGTTGGGAAATCAGTACATCAGCATTCTTAAAAGACGTAATTTTAACATTAGAAAGTTGGGAAACCAGTACATCAGCATTCTTAAAAGATATAGCTTTAACAGATGGAAGATTTTTCATGATTAGGTTTGTATCTTACTTTTAATGTGCAATTTTTTCAGAACTACTTAAAATTTAACTTAATTAATAAAATTAATTAAGTTAAATCTTGATTGATTTCAAAAACCCGTTTATTTATCCATTGGTTGCAGAGAATTCAATTTTGAATTATGACTCCTGAATTCTTTCTTATTCAAATTAGGATAAATTTCATCTGGTTGAAGATTCTCAAGAGCTACCGAAATTTGATTTACTGGAATTGATATCACTTCAATCATCATCTTAGCTACAGATTTTGTATCCAAATAGGCAAAATGATACGCATTCTCTAGCTTGCCTTCCATCGCAATAGAATAGCCTAATTTATTAAAATGTTTTATCAATTCAGAAAAGTTTAATTTTTCGCTAGCAACCCCAATATAATGAACACCTTCACCATGCTTATCAAGTAGATCATGGTATATGCTTATTCCATCCAAAGGCTGCACAATCTCTAATAAAGTATTACCAACATACGTGACTGCTATTCGCACGGATAAATTAACATTTTTGCCATGTATTTTTGTCTCTGATAGTCTTGGAGATTGGAGATTGTACACCTTCCAAGGAGCAATTCCTAGACGTTCGACATAATTACGAACTGTTTTATCAAGGTCATGAGTGATAATACCAATTTTGTAAATTTGATCGATAAAACTATTTGACAACGAAGTATTAATATTAGTATTTTCTGCTGGAATCCAATAGTCTGGCTTAACAATACTAATACCTGCCTTAGCTGATAAGAAAGGTGGTAACTGTAGTATTTCAAGTACTGTTTTTGCGGAATTTTGTGTATTTAAATATGCAAATCTAGGAATGAATAAATCTGAGAAAATACGAGGAATAGAAGGGAGTTTAAGAAAGCCAATTTGCACAGGAATATTAAGCTTACCTTCTTGGATTACGGAATAATCAACTGTAGCCAATCGGTTTACAGCTTTATTTAGATTTAAGTTACCAGTCTCAAGTAAGAGGTGTTGAACACCTTCTTTATAAGTGTCAAAATACTCCTGATAAATATTTTGTCCTTCTAAAGGTTGAATAACCTCTAGCTGAGTATTACCAATCCAAGCAATAGCTAACTTCATTGTAAAATACACTTCTTTACCATAAACTTTAATATCAAAAAGACGTGGCGGTTTATGATCCCAACATTTAAATGGACCAATGCCAAGCTCTTTTGAAAGTCCATAAACAGTTTTTTCAAAATCATTTGTTACTAAACATATTTGTCTTATCTGTGTAAACAAAGAATTGCTATTTTTTTTAATGCTCATATTTTTTGCCATTATATAGGACTATAATTTGGGATTTGAAAAACTTTGTACATCTGGAGAGAGATACAATTACTCATCTTTGTTTGGACAAACGACTCAAATATCCACTTTACATAAGAGGATTTTGAAAATTAAGACTTTTAAAAAACTTTTAAAATCTAGTAGATAACTGGAAATCATATTAACGGTACTATTTCGTAGTGACAATAGATATACAACAAATGTGCAGCAAACTTTAGCAAAATAATTTCAATAAAGTAGTCTCTTAACTTGACGACGATGAAGTAAAATCATAAAAACAGAGTATAAGTGTTGAGAGCACACTTGGCGGTCGATGGCTTGGTAGTTGCTCTGATAGTCGTCACCCTTAATGCAGACAACCTCAGTATTATCTGTCTTTCAACGCCTTTGGTGGTTAGCGATCGCCTATTTCTTCCTGATTTATTCAACGCATTTTATACCTATTTTGTCAATGCGTAAGTCCTGAATTTGTGTTGGTAACGAACAGACAAGCTGTGGTAACCAAACAACTTGTGTTGTAACAAAACCTAGCCCCGATTCTCCGCCGCACTGTACTAGTACCGCAAGGCGGAAGTCAAAACTCAAAATCAATACAGCGTAAGCGTTTAGTTGATTAGAAATGGGTGGTTGATTTACGCCGTGCTGTACTAGTGGTCTGTCAAGAAATAATTGACGAATAGATTTACTGTAGAGACGGCGATTTATCGCGTCTCTCTAACCGTCACAATCATTTTGACAGACTACTAGAGCGTTAGCCTTTGGCGTAACGCACCCTACGAAAATATATGAAACCTAATTATGAATTATTAATTAGATGCTGCCTTTTCTGCCACATTACGAATTATTTCCTCCAGCGTTTGGAGTAATTCTTGCTCGTTGTAAGGTTTAGAAAAGTAAGCTCGCGCCCCCAATTGCATAGCTAGTTGCCGATGTTTATTGCTGCTACGAGAAGTCAGCATCGCAACTGGAATATTTTTTGTATCAACGTCTGAATTTACCTTACCTAAAAATCCATAACCATCTAGACGAGGCATTTCAATATCGCAAATTACTGCCTCAACTCTTAATCCACTATGGAGTTTTTCTAAAGCATCTTGACCATCTTTAGCCTGTTCTACTTGATACCCTCCTTTTTCAAGAGTCAGAGCTAAAAATCGGCGAACATTAATCGAGTCATCTACGATCAAAATTGTGCCTTTCTGCTTAACAGATGCTGCTGATATTTTGTTTTCATCAAATATTAGGAACGGTGTCTTTAACCTTGCTGATGGTAATTGAATACCTTTAGGAGTCCGGCGATTTGTTGCAATCCAATACAGCAGCTCATTGACATTAACTAGTGGCACTACTCGGCCATCACCAAGGATTGTACAGTTGCTGAATCCTTCAGGTAAAGGTATATTTCCCTCAACTTGGCGAATAGCAACTTCCTGTTCACCCCAGCAACGGTCTATTTGGATCGCTACTGGCTGATTATTACCTTTGACTACTAACACGCTGTTAGCATTAATCGCTGCCGGAGTCTCCAACTCTGGGCTATCGTAGCGCAGGCAATTAAACTCTAAGTAGCGAGTCAGGCGAATCAGTGGCAGCATGGTTCCTTGCCAATTTAGAACTTCGCTACCTGCCATTTGGAAAACTCGCTCGTCTTGGAGTAAAGATATTTCTGAAATGACATCTGTGGGAAATGCCAATAGGATTTTGTTGATTTCTACCAGCAGAACTCGCGCAACGGAAAGTGTAAATGGAACTGATAGGGTGAAGGTAGTACCAACTCCTGGTTCCGTATCAACTTTGACATCTCCTCGAATTAGTTTGAGGTTGTTGCGAACCACATCCATACCAACACCGCGACCAGATAATGCTGTCACTTGCTCGGAGGTGGTAAAACCTGGTTCAAAAATTAGTGATAACAGTTCTTCATCACTAGCATTAGCAAGTAAAGAAGCATCCAATCCCATAGCTAGGGCGCGGGTGCGAATTTTCTCCAGAGAAATGCCCCAACCATCATCACGGATAGTAATGAGGGTACGATTACCGCGGTGAGTAGCTGTAATTTCAATTAATCCTTGTTCTGGTTTACCCAGAAGGCGGCGGGTGGCAGAGTCTTCGATACCATGATCAAAGGCGTTCCTTAATAGGTGCATTAAAGGTTCGTTTAATGCTTCTAAAATGCTGCGTTCAATTAAAGTGTTGCCACCTTCAATTTTTAACTGGACATTTTTCCCATGCTCTACATTTAAATCGCGCAAAGCTCTAGGAAAACGTTCAACTAAATCGGACAGCGGCCGCATCCTGATATGATTTAGCTTTGTCTGTAACTGTTTCGATGTTTTATTTAGTTTACGAGCAATTTGGTCTGTATCATCTACACTTAGTTGCACATCAGTTGTAACTTCTTGTACCTGAACAATGGTTTCCATAACTTCCTGCGATCGCAGGTTTAAATCGTTATAGCGATCCATCTCTAAGGCATCAAATTCCCTTTCTGTACCTTGTGTTTGGTGGCTATTTTTATCTTGCACCCGCACTTCAGTAGACATGGAAGCTTGAGTGGAAATTTTGTCGTAGACTATACGTAATTCCTGGTTTTCGCGGTCGAGAACTTGGACTCGTTGGTTAAGGTTACGAACGAGTTTGCGTAATCTTTCTAGTTGCGAGTTTAACCCATTCCGCTGAACAATTAGTTCGCCAAATAAATCATTGATTTGCTCTAATTGTTTACTAGGAACTCGAACGCTATTTTCATGAATTTCCCGCTCTTTACCAACGGCATTTGGCTCTGCTTTACCTTCGCCAAATCTGGCATCTGGAAGATTATCTTCTCTAGCAAATATTGGATTGTGCTCGGTGACATTGACAGCATTTACGTCATCGGCAAATTCTGCATCCACAAATGTAAAATTGGCTGCGATACCTGCGGTGGACTGCGTCAACGCTTCATGATTAGTCCAATTTTCGCTAGTGTTTTCTGGTTGCCAAACAGATGTTGATACTACTTCTGTGTCTGTGGGGAGAGGCTGTGGTATTACTTCTGCTGGTAATAGTAGCTGGGATGGCGTATAACTACCAAAGTCAAGTTCTGTAGGCAAGTTATTTAGTTGATTCGTCAGCACCAAAGCTTGCGATCGCCGCCATGCTTGCAATGCTAACTGGGCAATTTCGGGAATGCGATCGCTGCTAACAGTTTCCAATTGCTGTGTTACTGACTCACAAAGCTTGGTAAAAGCTGCCAACTGGAGCATTTCCCCTAAACCACCCAATTCAGCTGCCATGATCACAACTTCTTCATGCAAACCGGGCTGTTCGCTATCTGCCAATACAGATTCTAGACGCTGTAAACACTCTTCTACTTCTGTTGCAAAAAGCAAGGGGATAACGTCTTGGCCATCTTCTGGGGATAGCATGGTTGAGGCATCCTCAGGGGTGGGGTCACCCAAGCGATCGTGCAACTCATCAAAAATTGGATAACAGAAGGTTGCTAACCACGCATCTTCAACAACATTTCCTTCTGCAAGCAATTCTACAATTTGACGCAGCCAGTCAACTCCAGATAGCAATAAACTTTGCAACTGAGTATCAATTTCTAAAGAATTTTTTTTAGTTTTTAAAACTTTAAAGGAATCTTCCAGACGGTGAGATAAATCACTTAGCGATCTAAATCCCATCATCCCCGCACCACCTTTGATAGAATGAGTGGCCCGGAGTGCAGCATTTATTTTATCTAAATCGATGCGGTTAGTAGTATCGATTTCCAACAATACCGATTCTAAGGTATTCAAGTATTCAGTTGCTTCTTCCAGAAACTGCATCTGGATTTCTAGTTCTTTGTCTTGTAACATGGTTTTTGTTAATAGTCATTTGTCATTTGTCATTTGTCATTTGTCAGTAGTAAGTAGTGAAAAACAAACAACTGACAGATGACCACTAACTAACTTTGAAAGCCTCGACAGTCTCTTGCAACTGCTGGGAAATCTCCACGGTTTGTTGCAGAGATTCGGAAACTTGGCGAGAAGAATCGCTAGTGCGTTGTGATATTGCAGCGATATCTTTCATTAATTGGCTAACACTTTGTGATGTTTCAACCTGAGATGCAGTTGCAGTGGAAATTGACTGTACTAAGGAGTCGATTTGAGATGATACATCCAAAATTTGACTCAGACTTTGTTTAGCCTCCTCCACAATTCGAGTCCCTTCTACCACTTGGGTGGTTCCTATTTCCATTGCTTGCACTACTTCACTGGTTTCGCGTTGGATATTTTCAACAATTTGTTCAATTTCTTGGGTTGCTGCCGCACTCCTGACTGCTAGTTCGCCGACTTCTTCAGCCACTACGGCAAAACCTTGACCTTCTTCACCCGCACGCGCTGCTTCAATACCGGCGTTAATCGCAAGCAAGTTAGTTTGAATAGCGATTTGGTTAATCAAGGAAACCACGCGAGAAATTTGTTGCGAAGATTCTCCCAAACGTTTCACTTTCTTAGCAGTTTCACCAACGGTTTCCCGCAAAGACAGAATGTTTTGTACTGTCAAATCCATCGCGTGTCCACTCTTGGTGGCGGTGTGAGCAGCATTGTTGGCAATGAAAGCAGCTTTTTCGGCGCTTTCGGCTACGGCTTTCATGGATTGGGTCATTTGGTCAACAGCATCGAGGGTGCGGTTGATTTCGGCAGCTTGGGTGAGTGCTTCCTCTGCTAGGTGGCGAATGGCTCCTTCGTTAGAGCCAATGGCACTATTCACATGGATAGCAGCTTGTTTAACTTGGGTAACAATATCTCTGAGGCTTTCCACAATGGAGTTGAAAAAGTCGGCAACAGTGCCTATTTCCCCAGCGGTTACGTCTGCACGCACTGTCAAGTCGCCTCTGGCTGCACCTTCTACGTCGTTGAGTAGTTGTAAAAGTTGTTGTTGCAGTGTTTCTTTTTCTTGCTGTTGTTCATCTGAACCTGTTACCGCAACATTCCTAGATTGCTCTATCTCCTCTAATAACTTGGCTTGTTCTAAGGCATAGCCGACTTGAGTTGCTATCTGTTGAAACAAGTCAATTTCTGGCTGTTGCCAAACACGAGGAGTTTCGCAATGATGAGCAATTAATAAGCCTAAAAGTTGCTCTTGGGCAAGAATCGGTACGATCAAATTACCTTTGACAGCAAATTTTTCCAAAAGTTGGATGTAACCGTTGGCATTTTTCAGGCTTTGGTCTTGATGAATGTTGGCAACTGCTTGCACCTGTCCATCGTGATAAGCTTCTACATAACGTTCCCGAAAATAGGGGTCGTTAATTTGCACTCCGAGCATTTCCGGCCAATTACCAGTTACTGATTCAGCAACGACAACGCCATCCCAAGTATTTGGATTCAGACTATAAATGATTACCCGGTCTGTTTTTAGCACTCGGTGAACTTCTTTCACTGCTGCGTGATAGATATCTTCAGTTTTGAGAACTTTCCGAATTCGTAGGGTAATATCTGCTAGTAATTTTGCCCCTTCAACGTCTACTTCTTGTTCCTTAACTAAGACCTGCAATTGTTCGGCCATCTGGTTGATATTTGCACTCAATAACCCTAATTCGTCTTCTCTTTCGATTTCCAGACGGGTATTGAATTTACCTTGACCAAGCTTTGCTAATGCCGCAGTCGCATTGAGAATTGGCTGTGTAGTAAGTTTAGCTAACCGAGATGCGATCGCAGCTACAATCAATGCTGTCACTGCTGTGCCGATGGCTATAATCCACAACAATTGTCTTTGCGGCTCAAATACAGTTGCTGTGTCTGTGGATAAAAGTACCTGCCAGTTTAAATCGGGTAAGCCGTCTAGCGTACTACCTGGGACGTAGCTGACTAGTTCTTGTTTTTTATAAATTTTGGGAACTTCTATAAAACTATTTAGCTTTTTAGCTGCAAGCAGTTTGGGTAAACTAGAATACTCTTCCTTTGCCTCTTTCCCCAATAATTCCTTTTGTGGACTCAAGAAAACTGTTCCCGAAGCATCGAGCAAATGGTATTGTTGCCCATTGACTACATAGTTTTTGACTACTTCCTCTAAAGATTTTACGGGCATACGCGCTCTTAGCACACCAATAGTTTGGCCCGTCCTTGTATCTTTCACAGGTGCAGCTATATAAATACTCACTACACCAGTATTTTTTGCTGCTTCTGGCTTACTGATAACAGGAGTATCTTTTTGCAAAGCGTCTTGAAAATAAGTACGGTCTTTTTGGTTTTCTAATGGTTCGCCTGTGGACTGGACAATCAAGTTACCTTGGCGATCAAAAACAGCAACACTGTCATAAGCTTTGTAGGCTTCGACAACTCGATCTAGAACTGCTTGTTTTTGCTGAGTAGTGATACTGACACTAGCTTGGGGACTTGTCAAAAATAGCAAGTTTGATATTACCTGAATATCTGCGTAGCGTCCCAGCATGAAGCGGTTAACTTTATCACTTAAATCAATGGCTTCGGCTTGTTGAGATTGAGTAATTTGCTTAGTAATCGATTTATTGGCAAAACTAAAAGCGATCGCGCCGATGCCCAATACTGGTATTGTACCGATTGCGATCGCTAAAATAGTCGCTTTCTTAACCAATCCCAGCCTTGTGAAAGAGCCAATAGCCTGATTTAGGGAAGAATTATTAGCCGTTTCACTAGTAGTCTTAGTTGGTAGCTTTACTAAGCTACCAGTAATTTTTTGGGATGAAATCAGGGATGCTCGATTTTGAGCACCACTCCCTTGATTCGTGTTGGTTTTATTAAACATAAAAGTAGTTCTCCTAACTATGTGAATAAGAACACTAAAAATCTTTTTTTTAGTAATAGACCCTAATCACTGCGGAGAATAGAAGACTGTACAATTGCTTGTGCATCTAATACTAATAATATTTCTTCTTGTTGCACAACACAGCCACATAAATAAGGAACTAAGCTGGATGCCACTTGTCCTATAGGAGAATGAATATCATCAGCGATGAATTTAGTTGTACCTTTTATTTCTTGGACAACTAAGCCCAACACTAAAGATTCCACTTGGATAATGATCGCATTGTACTGCCGCAGTCGATAATCTATAGATTCTAAATTGAGCATTCTTGGCAAATCAACTACCCAAATTATCCGACTGCGCCAATTCATTAATCCTAATATGCAGGAGGGCATATTGGGCATTGAGGTGATAGATTCAACAGGTACAAGAATTGCTTCTTGCGTATGTTTCATTGATAAAACAGCAGCAGTCTGTTGATTTAGCTGAAACTTCAGATAACCGTCTGCTAAGTTATTTTGGGTTGGTTTTGAAGGAAGTGTAATGTTGGTACTAGTCATTGATTCAAATTACCACTGATTTAATAGTACGTAAGAGATGTTCGCGGGTGTAAGGTTTAGTTATATAGGCATCTGCACCTTGTCTCATCGCCCATAAACGATCAATTTCTTGATTTTTGGAACTACAAACTACAATCGGCACTTTTGCAGTAATCGGATTTCTTCTCAAAGAACGACATAATTCAAATCCACTCATTTCTGGCATTACTACATCAGTAACGATCGCATCTGGTTTTTCTAACACAGCTTTTTCTAAACCCTCTTTTGCACCACTTGCTTTAATTACGTTATAACCACTCTCTTTGAGATAATGGCTCATTAATTCCAATTCACTGGGAGAATCTTCTACAATCAGAATTGTGCCAAGCAAAGTCAGGCTCACTACTAAATCTCCTAAAAAAATAAATTAAACATATTTTTTTATTTTTATTTGCCTTGTTTAAATCAACCAAGATGCTTAAAAACCATTTTTAGCAATTCTGATTGGGTGAAAGGCTTAGTCAAATATCCTGATGATCTGACCATTTTAGCCTTTGCCCTGTCGATAAATCCTGTTCTACCAGTCACCATAATGATCGGTGTATTTTTAAAAGCTGAATGTTTCCGTAATAAGGAACATAGTTCGTAGCCATCTAAACTTGGCATTTCAACATCTAGCAAAATCAGATCGGGCTTACTCCGAAGAATTTGCATTAAAGCTTTTACTGGATCGTTGATCATCACAACTGAAAATGTGTTTTCATCCAAAAAGTGTTTGATAGAATTCAAAACTGTTTGGCTATCATCAATGCAGGCAATTGTATATAGTTTTTTGCTAACAGTTGGCTGAGTAGTTTTATTATTCTCAGGAATATCAAAATTGATTGGTATCGGCAACTTTTGCCCAAGTTTTATTTGCAGTTGTGGCTGAACTTGAGACGGTTGTGTTTTAGACAAAACTTGGGAACCCCCACCAGCCGGTATTGATGACTGGATATTTTGCCGATTTCGTAACTGCTTTTGACAGTGTTCAACAAGTAACCGCAAATCCAGGCAGCAGAATTTTGGTAGTTTATCTAAAGAGCTTTCCGGGCTGAATTCATAGCTACCTTCTTTTAAACACAGAAATGATTCCAGTACTTCTTTTGCCAATTCGTCTATCAAGCTTCCTGCTTGTACAGAAGTAATATAATCCTGATTTACTAACCAACAAATAGCTTGGTAATCTGCATTTGGTATTGATTGATGTTCATTCTTCGTCTCAAACATCAGCCGCATCTGCACGCGAGTGGCGCTGTTGAGAGCAGGAATTTGCTGGCTCAAGCGTCGCAAGTGACTGTCAAGCCGCTCAAACAGTTTATCTGAATAGGAGGCATAAGTAAGTTTACCGTCCTCTAGATAAATTGACCAAGAAACTATTCCAGTAAATATGTTTAAGCACCCTGTAGCACGCCGACTGGTTAATTGTGCCAACAGAGATAATGGATGTAGTTTTTGGAACAACCTGTAGCTACCTATAGGAGTTGTGCTCATTTTGCTTTTACTTCAGCTAAATTCGATACGTGTAGGCTAATTTCATACAGAGTGATTTCACAATTGAAATCAGGTAAAAAATATCAAACTTTTGTATTTTTAAGTACATCAGTTTTTATTTAGGGTTTGTGGTGAAACTCAACGAGAACAGCGTTATTTTCAAAGATCAAATCTCAGTAAATTCGTAAATTATTATTAATTTACTTCCTGTTACTGAGATTTACAGACATCTTCGGAGAATAAGACATAAAAATGTCAAGACTAGATGAAGCCACTTTCCATTGAGTAACCCCAATCTGACCACAGGAATAATACTGATTTTGTAAATAGTAATATATTTGAACTTCTGTATTTACACTTAAGTAAAACCCAGTCTTTAACCAACTAAGGACTATAATGAAGCCACTTTGCATTGAGTAACTTCAAGTTGACCACAGCAATAATACTGATTTTTTGATAATAATAAATTAATTTTTTAATATTCACCAAGGCGGCGGGAAGCCCACTTCTTCTCTACGAGACGCTGTGCGAACAAAGGGTGTCCGGGCCTGACTGATGACTGTTAACTGTCAACCATCATCAGTTATCAGTATGCACGTGTTATCCCATCCTCTTTTAGGGGTGGGATGAGCTTAAACTTAAAAATGTCGATTAAAGAGAATGCAAAAGTTATTTTTTGTAGCGACAGCATAACGCACCAAAAGCACTTGGAATGGTACATTACACCCCTAATGCACCCTACCTACGAAAATTGTAGATTATTAAATCCACGTTCTTTATATTTGAAACTATGCTGGCTGAACATATTTTTATTTAGCAGGACTTACGCACTTAAAACCTGAAACTTCGTTCTCGTAGCGCACTCCTCCTTAAAAAGAGGATCTTTTATGCGTAAGTCCTATTTATGTAAAATTTAAATAGGCTGGTAAGTATCCCTGAAGTTTTAGCTCAAGTTTCATTACCAGCCTAGATAAGGCAATTCAATTCATTAAAAGTGCGGATGAAAGGACTTGAACCTTCACTCCTTTCGGAACTAGAACCTAAATCTAGCGCGTCTGCCAATTCCGCCACATCCGCATCAGTTTACTATCATACCATAAGAAATCATTTATGGGAATAAAGAATGAGGGACAAGGGAAAAATTAATTTCTTATGCCCCATACCCAATTACATAACTGCAACACGAGGCAGACGATGCTTAAACCCACAGAGGATTTCCCAGGAAATAGTGTTTAGTTGTTCTGCCCAATCGTCCGCTGAAATTTGTTCTTTTCCCTGTTCCCCTAGCAAGGTTACTACTTCGCCTTCTTGGATATTGGGTATAGCACTCACATCCAGCATCAATTGATCCATTGTAATTGTCCCGATTTGCGAAACCCGCTGACCGCGAATTAACGCCTGCATTTTGTTCGAAAGATTACGAGGCACACCGTCAGCATAGCCAATTCCCACGACAGCGAGGCGAAGTTCACGCGGGGCAATAAATTTATGACCGTAGCTGACAGCAGTTCCTGGGGCAATTGTTTTGACTTGGGTGACTCGCGCTTTAAGTTGCAAAACGGGCTTGAGGTCGACCGCATTTTGTAAATGCGGGGCTGGGTAGAGTCCGTAAACAGCTAAACCTACTCGCACAATGTCGTAGTGCAATGCCGAATTTGTCAGTGCAGCTGCTGAGTTTGCCAAATGCAAGCAGGGCGGTTCAATTCCCATTGCTTTGATTTGAGCGATCGCTTCCTCAAATCGTTTATGCTGTTCTTCCATTGCCGTCGGATCAGGATCATCTGCTGTTGCCAAATGAGAATAAATACTGGCAATAGAAAGATGTGGTAACCGCTGCACTAATTGCACAAATTCGCCAGCTTGCCGCCAATCGGTTCCCAACCTAGACATT
Organism: Nostoc sp. NZL; assembly: GCF_015714705.1. NCBI lineage: Bacteria > Bacillati > Cyanobacteriota > Cyanophyceae > Nostocales > Nostocaceae > Nostoc > Nostoc sp. NZL. The sequence goes on from NZ_WBKL01000062.1 coordinate 115,588, forward strand.
CCCGTGTCTAATTTGATGTGTACGGGCACTGGAGAACCATGATTCATAGATTCTAGGATATTGGAAAATACCAAAGCTTGTTTAGGGCTACAGAGTGTGGGCTGAAGTTTCCAATGTGCGATCGCATGAATCTGCTCTGGTGTATGAGTTGCCCCTAAAATCAAAATGGGTGCTTGAATCCCGCCTTCTCGCAATTGAATTGCTTCTGGTACTGTAGCGACTCCCAGCCAACTAGCTCCCGATTGAATTACAGTTTGGGCGACTGTTACCGCTCCATGTCCATACGCATCGGCTTTTACCACTGCCATCAACTGGGTACCTGGCGATAAAAACTGTACCAATTGCTGTATATTGTACGACAACGCCCCTAAATCAATTTCTACCCAAGCTCGTTGCGAAAACCACGCGTAGGGGTCGCACTGCTGATTAGGAACTACACCAGGGATTTGTTTGCGACTTAACATTTGTACTGACTCCTATCCCACCACGGCTAAACTTCCAAGTTATCTATCTATACACGCTCATAAAAGCGAGATCAGATTAAATAGGAAGTTTACCCTTCATATTGGAATTGATACAAGATATTGCGATAGTAAAGTAAAAGTTAAAAGTTGTGAATTTAGAAGTTTAAACTTAATAACTTAATTTCCGAATTATCCCGAAAGTATAATTTATTCTCATCACCCTAACAGGGTATATTTGTGTTAATATATGTAAAACTTAGTGTAAAACTAATACCCTGAGCGCAGATAAATGGGGAAGGTTTTAGTCTTAAACGCCTCTTACGAACCTCTCAATATAACGAGTTGGCGTCGTGCTGTGGTTCTGTTAATTAAGGGCAAAGCAGAACACGTAGAACACAACGGCAAATTTCTATACTCGGATTTCCCGTTGCCGACCGTGATCCGGTTACGTCATTACGTGCGTGTTCCTTATAAAGAAATTCCTCTGACTCGTCGAAATATATTGCACCGTGATGGTCATGCCTGTCAATACTGTGGTTACACAGGGGATGAGTTGACTCTAGACCATGTAATACCGCGATCGCGCGGCGGGGGCGATAGCTGGGAGAATATTGTGACCGCTTGTGTCCGTTGCAATGTCAAAAAAGGCAGTCGCACTCCCCACGAAGCTCATATGCCTTTGCGTCATCCCCCACGCCAACCTTATAGCAGCCTCTATTTTGAAGTCAGCAAACATCTTAAGAGTGGACTGCACACAGAGTGGCAAAAATATGTTATAGGTCTTTGAGCAAAAAAGCAGAGGAGCAAAGGGGAAAGAAAAAATAACCTCTTGCTTTGGGACATAACCAATAACTTTAGTTATGGAGCGTTTAAAAATTGTCGGCTATATGGCTTGCAACGAAGGCGAGTGCGTCTCGTAGACAGGCACAATCTGTCAATGCTCAATGCTTCTACATTTGTGTATGGGTTTCCCCCTTGCTCCTCATCTTTCCTGGCTTTTGCCTTCTTCCACTAGGCTCGCTCTAAATTATCAGAATTTTCAGAATTTTCAAAGGGGATACTAAACACGCGTTGTTCATCAAAAATAATTATTAATTGCTCAATAGTCACAATGATGAGAATATTAAGCATAAGAATATTTCTAATATCAAGGACTAATTCTAAAGTATAAAATAGAAAATACACCCTAAGCCAGATAAAAATTCAGTTGATTCAATTTAGGTAAGAGAAAAAAGCTCTTAAAAGAAATTTATGCTGTCAGATACAGCCCGATATACTAAAATTCTTTGCCTCCAGCACCTATACGCACTCTCATGGAATTTAGTTTATTGTTGAGCGCTGTTACTGACAAAAAATATACTTAGATGTATAGTGCAATGTCTTGAAATTTTTGCGAAGATCAGAATAATGTGGCTAAATTCAGTGAATTGCTGATCGTAGTATTTCTGAATTAAAGGAGCCTCACACTTTAAAAAAGTTCCCTATGTACTTGAATTCGCCTGTTACTCAGTTTGAGAGTTTGTCATTGACCACAGAGCCAAACCCAGAGGAACCTGAAATCGAGAAAGCGCCAGTGGAAGTTGCATTTAAGAGTCCGTCATTACCGCCATCGGTAGGTGATGGGGCTATATATCTCAGTCAGCGTGGTAATTCGCTGGCACAACAAAAGTCAGAAGAACTGCAAAAAACCCTTCTGGCACATCGGCATGATCGCCAACTGGTAATTCTGCAAGATTTTCCTGACCCTGATGCCCTTTCCTGTGCTTGGACTTATCAGTTAATCGCCCAGCAATATGATATCAAATGTGAAATAATTTATGCTGGTGCGTTGAGCCATCAAGAAAATATTGCTTTGGTAAGGCTAACTAACTTACCAATCCAACGTTGGACACCGCAAACTTTGAAAACCAAAGATTTGTCATCTTATCAAGGTTTTGTACTAATTGATAACCAGGGAACCACTTCACAGCTACTGTCAGCGGTGCAGCAAGCTGGAATTCCCCTAGTGGTACTAGTTGATCATCACAGTATACAAGGTGATCTCCACTCAGAGTTTGAGGATATCCGCCCTTATGTAAGAGCAACAGCAACAATTTTTACCCAGTACCTCCAGACGGGATTACTGGCATTAGATACCAGCATAAATCAACACGTCAAATGTGCCACTGCCTTGATGCACGGCTTGCGATCTGATACAAATCGGCTCATGCAAGCGCAAGAAGAAGACTTTATGGCAGCGGCGTATTTAAGCCGATTTTATGATGCTCAACTGCTAAACGCCATTTTACAGGCGAACCGTTCCAAGCGGGTAATGGATGTGATCGAGCGATCGCTGAAAAATCGCATCGTCCAAAATAACTTTTCTATCGCTGGTGTTGGTTACTTACGCTATGATGACCGCGATGCCATCCCCCAAGCGGCTGATTTTCTTGTCACCGAAGAAAACGTCCACACCGCAGTAGTTTATGGCATTGTTCACGATGAAGACGATGAACTGGAAATAGTCATCGGCTCCCTGAGAACCACCAAACTTACCCTTGATCCTGATGAATTCATCAAAGAAGCCTTTGGACAAGATAGTGCAGGGCGCTTTTTTGGCGGTGGAAGGACAAGCGCAGGCGGCTTTGAAATCCCGATGGGCTTCTTATCTGGCAGCAACGAAAATTCCGCCTATGCGAAAATGAAATGGGAAGTATTCGATGCTCAAATTAAACAAAAACTGCTGAGGTTGGTTAATCCCAGAGATAACCCGATTCAGTCGGAGTAGAAGGAGATTAAGGAGATGGAGAGAACTCCTAACTCATGCAGCAGTCAAAATGTTTGGTCAGATAGCATCCCTAAGTCATTTGTGATAAACATATTTCCCGACTTTTGAGAAAAGTCGGGAATTTTGATCTTTTCACAGAGGCTGAACTGATTGAGGATGTAGTTCATGCTTAATGTTAAGTAGGTAGGCACAAATATAAATTGCGCCTACCTATTTTATTTGCTAAAAAGAAGCGTCATGAAGTCTATAGAATTGCAAATGTTACAAACTCTGTATGAGCAAGATTTTTGTGCGTGGGTAGAGCAGACAGCAGAGCTTTTGCGATGTCTACGACGGGCTACGCCTACGCACCACTGGGACACGCTTGATTTAGAACACTTAATTGAGGAAGTGGTGGACTTGGGTAAGAGTCAACAACGGGCGTTGCAAAGTGCGTTGCGGTTGGTGTTGTCGCATTTGCTGAAGTGGAAGTATCAACCAGAACGTCGCAGTCATAGTTGGCAAGTGACCATTACCAGTGAGCGACTGAATACTGAATATAGATGAATTACTGCAAGAAAGTCCTAGCTTGCACCTCTTTTTAAATGATGCCGAGTGGATTAATACTACTTATCAGCGATCGCGGCGAGAGGCGATGGTGGAAACGGGTTTATCAGAGGATAACTTTGCGATCATCTGTCCCTTTACTGTCGATAATATTTTAGACTTAGACTTTTATCCTAATGCTGACCAATAATTTTAGAACGTGTAACACTGCACTGTACCAGACAGATGGCAGAGAAACGAATACGTAATAATGAGATTAGGATAGGTTAATTCACACCAGACGATAATTTTAACTAAGTACGGGCTACGCCCCGCTACGCTAATAAAACTAAAAGTATGGAACTATATTTAATTCGTCACGGTATCGCTGAAGACAAGGGATTAGGCATCAAGGATGAGGAGCGCAGCCTTACCAAAGAAGGAAGGCAAAAAACGGAGAAAGTTGCTCAGAAAATTGTTAAATTGGGTTTAAGCTTTGATTTGATTCTCACCAGCCCCTTAGTGCGGGCCCGCCAAACGGCTGATATCCTCATATCAGAAAAACTAAGCTCCCAGTTAGAGGAATCTAGCCACCTCGCCCATGATGGTCAAATTTCTAGTTGGCTAAAAGACTGGTTAGAGCCAAGAAATTATTCCCAAAATACCCAACTGGCGCTGGTTGGACACGAACCTGATTTGACCAATTGGGCAGAAATTCTCCTATGGGGAGAAGTCAAAGAAAGCTTAGTCTTGAAAAAAGCAGGTATGATTGGGATAAAACTACCAGAAACAGGTTCTCCTCTGGGTCGTAGTCAGATGTTTTGGTTGACACCACCCAAGTACCTGCTATAACAGTTTTTCAACATTTTCTATTGTTGTTAGAACGGCTACTGTTATGGCGACAATAAATTTCTGGTAAGTTAGCTTGATCAGATATTTCACAAAGCGAATGGTGTTGCCATGATGGTGTGCGAATACAAGCCTGGTTTAGAAGGCATTCCCGCCGCTCAATCAAGTATCAGCTATGTTGATGGGCAAAAGGGAATACTAGAATATCGTGGCATCCGGATTGAAGAACTAGCAGAAAAAAGTACATTCCTAGAAACTGCTTATCTCTTAATCTGGGGCGAACTGCCAAGCAAAGAAGAACTGGAAACATTTGAGCATGAAGTTCGTTACCACAGGCGAATAAAGTACCGCATTCGGGACATGATGAAATGCTTTCCAGAAAGCGGTCACCCAATGGATGCGCTGCAAGCCTCTGCTGCTGCTTTAGGCTTGTTTTATTCGCTCCGGGATTTACATAATCCTGCCTACATTCGAGATTCGGTGGTGCGCCTAATAGCAACCATTCCGACAATGGTGGCGGCGTTCCAACTGATGCGAAAAGGCAATGACCCGGTACGTCCCCGTGATGACTTAGACTACTCCGCCAACTTTCTATACATGCTCAATGAGCAAGAACCCGATCCTCTGATGGCGCGGATTTTTGATATCTGCTTGATACTTCAAGTCGAGCATACAATGAATGCTTCCACTTTCAGTGCCAGGGTGACAGCTTCCACCTTGACTGATCCTTACGCTGTGGTTGCTAGTGCCGTTGGAACTTTAGGTGGGCCTCTGCATGGTGGAGCCAATGAAGAAGTAATTCAGATGTTGGAAAAAATTGGCACTGTGGAAAATGTCCGTCCCTACATAGAGCATTGTCTAGAAACTAAATCCAAAATTATGGGTTTTGGACATCGTGTCTATAAAGTGAAAGACCCACGAGCCATAATCTTACAAGGACTAGCAGAGCAACTGTTTGAGAAGTTTGGCTATGACAAGTTCTATGACGTTGCTCAAGAAATGGAACGAGTGGTAGGAGAAAAACTCGGTAGCAAAGGGATTTATCCCAATATTGACTTTTACTCAGGTTTGGTGTATAGGAAGATGGGTATTCCCACAGACTTGTTTACGCCAATATTTGCGATCGCTCGCGTTGCTGGTTGGCTAGCCCATTGGAAAGAACAACTAGCAGAAAACCGGATTTTCCGTCCTACCCAGGTTTACAACGGTCGGCACGAAGTTACTTATACCCCCATTGACCAACGTTAACTGGCAGTTAAGCAATTTTGGATTTTAGATTTTGGATTCTTTTTCTTAGTGAAAACAAGGTGCTTTTACCAAAAAATCTCAAATCGACAGTCTAAAATTACTAAGTCATGTCAGTCCCCAGTTCTGGGGAAGCAGAAAATTTCACAAAGCAGACAACCGTTGCCAAAAGGGAAGCGGAGTATTTGTGTTGTCGTGCCGGGGGACAAGGAGGACAAAGTAAAATTTTCTTCCTTGTTTTCCCCTGCTCCCCAAATTCTGAGGATTTATTAGCCAATCTCAATGCCAACCATAAGTAGAAGTTCTCATCTCGCTTCAGAGGGCTAAAACCATCCAAGGATATACTAGGCATGGGAATTAGCAACAAATCTTCAATCAAGCGTCATCTGGGCAAAAATTAAAAATAGGTGAATTTACAGGTATTAATTCAACTAATAGTTGTAACTCACCATGACTCGATGTCTTAAAGAGCGGAAACATGAACTCAGGAATTGACCTCCAAGGAACTTTTATTGAATCCCTCCGGGATTTAGGTATACCAGCAGGAACAGCCAAAGCAATTTGGATGCCACTGCCAATGATACTGATGCTGATTGGGGCAACAGTGGGGGTATTAGTTGCTACTTGGCTAGAACGAAAAATTTCCGCCGCTGCACAGCAGCGAATTGGGCCAGAATACCAGGGTCCTTTTGGGTTACTAGTACCTGTAGCAGATGGATTGAAGTTGGTATTTAAGGAAGATATAGTACCAGCCAAATCTGACCCCTGGCTGTTTACCCTTGGCCCAATTATTGTTGTGATTCCGGTGTTTCTGTCATTCTTGATCGTCCCTTTTGGGCAGAACATCGTAATTAGCAATGTGGGTATGGGCGTATTCTTGTGGATTGCCTTGTCAAGCATTCAACCGATTGGTTTGTTAATGGCTGGCTACGCATCTAATAACAAATACTCCCTCTTAGGGGGGTTGCGGGCAGCAGCGCAATCTATTAGTTATGAAATTCCCTTGGCCTTAGCGGTGTTAGCGATCGCTATGATGTCTAACAGCCTCGACACCGTTGATATTGTTAATCAACAGTCTGGCTACGGCATTCTGGGCTGGAACATTTGGCGACAACCAATCGGTTTCCTGATCTTTTGGATAGCCGCCCTAGCTGAATGCGAACGATTACCCTTTGACTTACCCGAAGCAGAAGAAGAAATTGTCGCAGGCTATCAGACTGAATACTCAGGTATGAAATTCGGTCTTTTCTACCTGGGTTCTTACGTTAACTTGATCCTTTCTTCCCTACTAGTAGCAATTCTCTACCTGGGCGGTTGGGACTTTCCCATTCCCCTCAACCTCATCGCTGGTTGGCTGGGAGTCAGTGAACTAAATCCCGTGTTCCAGATAGTAACTGCTGCTTTGGGGATCACGATGACCGTGTTTAAAGCCTATTTACTAGTGTTTGTCGCCATCCTGTTGCGCTGGACAGTGCCACGGGTACGGATTGACCAATTGTTAGATTTAGGATGGAAGTTTTTGTTGCCAGTTGGTTTGGTTAATCTCCTATTAACTGCCGCCCTGAAACTAGCCTTTCCCTTCGCCTTCGGCGGGTAATGAGAGAGTTAAGAGTTAGGAGTTATAAGTTATGAGTTATGAGTTATGAGTTTTTAATTAACTCCTCATTCCTCACTCCTAACTCCTCACTCCTAACTCCTCACTCCTAACTCCTCACTCCTAACTTTTATCCCCTTAAAAGAGAGACAAAAAATGCTAAAGTTCCTGAAACAAGTTGGTGATTACGCCAAAGAAACGGTACAAGCTGCGCGTTACATTGGTCAGGGACTTTCTGTTACCTTCGATCATATGCGGCGGCGTCCGATTACCGTACAGTACCCTTACGAGAAACTGATTCCTGGCGAACGGTTTCGCGGTAGGATTCACTTTGAATTTGATAAGTGCATTGCCTGTGAAGTTTGTGTTCGCGTTTGTCCCATTAACCTGCCTGTAGTAGATTGGGAATTCGACAAAGCTAGCAAAAAGAAAAAACTCAATCACTACAGCATTGACTTTGGGGTTTGTATTTTTTGCGGTAACTGCGTGGAATTTTGCCCAACTAATTGTCTATCTATGACAGAAGAGTATGAGCTTTCCACTTACGATCGCCATGAATTGAACTATGACAGCGTAGCGCTAGGTCGTCTGCCCTACAAAGTAACAGATGACCCAATGGTGACACCACTGCGCGAATTAGTTTACCTACCCAAGGGCGTCCTCGAACCACATGGACTGCCCGCAGATGCACCGCGTGCGGGTGCGCGTCCAGAAGACCTGGTGGAACAAACAGAAAAATGAATGTAATTTGTCATTTGTCCTTCGTCCTTTGTCTAATGACAATTGACCAATGACCAATGACCAATGACCAATGACTAATGACCAATGACTAAGGACAAAAAACAGTGAATCTAGCAGAAGGAGTACAGTTTGTATCGCTTGGCATATTGGGTGTGATGATGATTGGGGCGGCCATTGGCGTGGTGCTGTTCTCCAACATCGTCTATTCAGCCTTTATGCTAGGCGGCGTGTTCATCAGCATAGCGGGAATCTACCTGTTGCTAAATGCTGATTTTGTTGCAGCTGCACAAATACTGATTTACGTTGGGGCGGTTAACGTATTGATTTTGTTTGCCATTATGTTGGTGAACAAGCGGGAGAGTTTTGTAGCATTTCCCAACTCTTGGGTGCGGAAATTACTGACTGGTTTAGTCAGTGTAGGATTGTTTGGTCTTTTAAGCACAATGGTTCTGGCTACTCCTTGGGCCTACTCAACTCCTCCTGTGGCGGGTGGTGAAAGTTCTATCATTTTAATTGGAGAACATTTCTTCACTGACTTTTTACTACCCTTTGAATTGGCTTCCATTTTGCTGCTGATAGCAATGGTAGGAGCAATTATTTTGGCACGCCGCGAGTATTTGCCAGACCTGTTGACACCATCCAAACTGGGGCAAACTGTTTTGACTTTGCAAGAACGCCCCAGAGAACTAGTATCAACAACTAGCGAAACAAAAGAGTAATATTTACGACCTGAGTCGTAGATAAATAGCCAGATTTTTTCAGGAGGGATACTCAGATTCATGCAACTCCAGTACTTTTTATTACTAGCAGCAGCTTTATTCTGCATTGGCATCTACGGTTTAATTACCAGCCGCAATGCTGTGCGGGTGCTGATGTCAATTGAGTTACTGCTCAATGCTGTTAATCTGAATTTAATGGCATTTTCCAACTTCCTCGACTCAACATTAATTAAGGGTCAGGTTTTCACAGTATTTGTGATTACCGTGGCCGCAGCCGAGGCGGCGGTGGGTTTAGCGATCGTGCTTGCCATTTATCGCAACCGCGATACCGTCGATATGGAGCAGTTTAATCTCCTGAAGTGGTAATTGTGCGTGCAACTCAAGCAGGTAATCATTGCTTATAAAGCGCGGGATGCCCGAAGTAAAGAATGGGCAGAAATCTGTGCTAAACAACTAGAAAGCCGCGAGTGCCATGTGTTGATGGGGCCTAGCGGGCCAAAAGACAACCCCTATCCTGTCTTTTTGGCTTCTGCGGGTCAACCAATCGATCTCGCTTTGGTACTCGGTGGCGATGGTACTGTTTTAACTGGTGCCAGACATTTAGCCCCAGCAGGCATCCCTATTCTGGGAGTGAATGTGGGAGGTCATCTGGGGTTTTTAACTGAGTCAGTAGAAGAGTTTCAGGATACTGAGAAAATTTGGGATCGACTGTTTGAGGATCGCTATGCTATCCAACGGCGGATGATGTTACAAGCTGCGGTGTATGAGGGTCATGGGTCTAATTTAGAACCAGTTAGTGAGCATTACCTGGCTTTGAATGAATTTTGCGTCAAACCCGCCTCCGCTGACCGGATGATTACTTCAATTCTGGAAATGGAAATTGACGGTGAGGTAGTCGATCAGTACGTCGGGGACGGGTTAATCATTGCTACTCCTACAGGTTCTACTGGTTACACTGTTTCTGCTAATGGGCCAATTATGCATGATGGCATGGAGGCGATTACCATCACTCCTATTTGTGCAATGAGCCTTTCTAGTCGCCCCCTCGTTTTGCCCCCTGGTTCTGTGGTAAGTATTTGGCCTTTGGGCGATTACGATTTGAGTACCAAACTGTGGACAGATGGGGTATTGGGGACTTCAATTTGGCCGGGACACCGCGTTGATGTGCGGATGGCAGATTGTCGGGCTAAATTTATTATTTTGCGCGAGAACAATTCCTACTATCAGACGCTGCGGGAGAAGTTGCTTTGGGCAGGTACAAGGGTTCGCTACAGCAATAATCACCGTAATTAATTAAGTATTGTAGAGTGCATTTACCGCAGATTGCATAGGCGTAGCCCGTCGTAGACATCGCGTACCCGCCCCCATAGGCGATCGCTACGCTCACTGCAAGCATCGCAGCTAAAATTATCCAAGCCCCTGGATTTATCCGGGGGCTTTCTGCCCTGATTTTGACTTTCTTTGCTGACTTGCATTTATAGCGTATATCAAAGGAAAATTTTGTATCTTATTGCCAGATTTTTTCGGAATTAATGTCCATAATAAAAGCACTCTACCTCTAATTCAAGAGAGTAAAAAAGCTCTTTAGAGGTTCTTTTAGCGAAAACCGTCTCAATCACGCTTTGACACATTAACGCATAATGTGAGCTATTTGTATAGTGCCTAAATCCTAGTAGGATATTTTCGCAAATCTAAGTAGGAACATAGATGGAAGTTTCTGGACGCAACATCAATTACCAACTGAATCCTCCTCCGCCTCTTGAAGATTTTCCCGTCCTTCAAACTGAAAAATATATCCTACGCTTGGCATCAACTGAAGAAGAATTAGAATCAATTTTTCAGTTGCGCTTTGAAGTTTTTAATCTTGAACTAGGCTTGGGATTTTCTGCTTCTAACTTTACCCAGATGGATATAGATAAGTTTGATGCGGTTTGTCATCATTTAATCCTGATGTCCAAACAAACAGGTCAAACAATTGGAACTTATCGGATGCAAACCTATACAATGGCTTCTCAAACACTAGGCTTTGATGCTGCCGATATATTTAATCTTAATGCAATTCCCAATTCTGTGCTTCAAGCATCAGTTGAAGTTGGGCGTGCATGTATAGCTAAAGAATACCGCAACAGTCAGGCACTTTTATTGCTATGGAAAGGGCTAGCAAATTATCTCATTTGGAGTAGAAACCAATATTTTTTTGGCTGTGCATCATTACTAACACAATGTCCTTCGCAAGCTAGTTGCGCTTATGATTATTTTCAGAAAAATGGTTTGATGCATCCAAGTATTTTGGTTTATCCCAATCCACAATCTTGTCTAGAAATATCTCAAAATTGTCCAGATCCATATAATGTTGAAATTCCTAAAATTTTGCAGGCATACTTGAATATTGGAGCTAAAATATGCAGTATTCCAGCCATTGATAGACATTTTAAGACTATTGATTTTTTAACTATATCTAATAGTAAAGATTTTGATAGATGGCGTTACCAAATATTGTAAAAATTCTCTTTTGTCCTAACGACGCTCAGTCGCGGCTACAGAAACAAAGTCCGCGTCCTCTTGCTAGTGCACAACACAGACTATAGGAATAGTACTATTTGTGATATTTTACCTCCATCTACATCTTATCTGTAAAATTAAGGCCTGTTTTGCCGTATTTGATACAACCTTGTGCAATTGTTTTCAGAGTTAATAGAAGAGAGGTATTTATTGCCAATATTTCAAATCAAATGACTCTCAGTCAAAGCACGTTTGCAATGTCTGATAAACAGGCTCAGAATTACTAGCGATGTCTACAATGGGCGTAGCTATGTCACTTCATCCAGTGCACCTAACTGGATTATTTTAGACAAATTATTGGAAAAACTACTTATGCGCCATCTCAAATTTGCTCCGAGTTGGTTGCGATTTTTAATTATTTTTTTATTGGCAATGGGTATATTGTTTCGGTTTTTTAACCTTGATGGCAAAGTTTTCTGGCATGATGAAATTTATACCTCATTGCGGATTTCTGGTTACACAATTAATCAAGCAAAACAGGAAATTTTTAATAATCGTGTCATTACTGGAGAAAGCTTTGCTCAGTTTCAAGGTGCCAATAAACAAAAAAGCTTAAATGCCACGATTATGACTTTGGCAAAAGAAGATCCTTACCATCCACCGTTTTATTACATAATAGCCAAATTGTGGATGGAAATATTTGGTAATTCGGTGACGGCGATTAGGAGTTTATCTGCCTTCATCAGTTTGCTGGTTTTCCCTTGTGTTTATTGGCTATGCCGAGAATTATTTAATGTACCATTATCGGTTCCTGGTGTAGCGATCGCACTCATGGCAATTTCTCCAATTCACTTGGTTTATGCCCAAGAAGCACAAGAATATATCCTCTGGTTAGTCACCATATTGCTATCTAGTGCGTCTTTACTGCGAGCAATGCGGCTGGAATCACAAGATAAAAATGAGCCTGTGAAAGAACGGCAACGACCAGATTTATTCGCTATTTGGAGCATTTATGCAGTAACTTTAGCCATCAGTCTTTATACATTTCTTTGGAGTGTATTTGTAGCAGTTGCTCACGGAATTTATGTGATGCTTACTGCCAAATTTCAGTTGACTGAAACTGTCAGAACTTATCTTTTAGCATCACTGGTAGGTTTTTTAGCCTTCATGCCTTGGATAACAATTGTAATGGGTGACTTTTTTCAATTTTTGATTTCAGCAGATAAGACAATAACACAGTCAAACTTAATGCCTGTTTTTCCATTTTTGCTGATGCAGTTAAGCAGGATTTTCTTTGATATAGACCTTAACCCAGATAATTCTTTTAACTATTTAATTACATCAATTTTTTTAATTTTGGTAGGATATTCAATTTATTTTCTTTGTCTAACAACTAATTATAAAGTCTGGTTTTTTCTCATCACATTGATTGTAGTGCCGGCGCTACCCCTAATACTGTCAAATGCTGGGGGTATACAATCATCTACTGAAGCATATTTAATACCATCTTATTTAGGAATCCAAGTGACTGTTGCTTACCTACTAGCTACGCAACTATATAATGGGAGCTTGTCACGCCGGAGCATTTGGCACATAATCATGGCATTAGTGATTATTTGTGGTCTGATTTCTTCTAAGGTGAGTTCCCAGGCAGAAACTTGGTGGAATAAGGGTATGAGCTATGGCAATCCACAAGTTGCCCAAATCATCAATCAGACAACTCGCCCACTTTTAATTAGTGATGCTTTGGGCAATAATTATGGGAATGTTTTTTCTCTCAGCTATCTTTTAGAACCAAAAGTGCGTTTTCTGTTGGTAAACAACCAAAAAATTCCTAAAATACCTGATGGTTTTGCTGATGTATTTTTATTAAATCCTTCAGACACTTGGCATGAAAAAATCGAAAAAAAGTATAAATTAAAGACAGATATTGTTTACAGTGATAAATATTATTCAGTTTGGAAATTGGCTAAAATGACTAAATTACGCCGACGTAATATTCCACCTAATAATAAGTTATCTGCAAGTTTATAGTATGGAAATGTATATGTTTCATGTATATGGGTAGAAAACCTATTTGCAAAATTTATAAATTTTTATGAATTATTAACCTATTTGCTTTTTTAAAAGTTTAACAATAACACAATTAAATAAATATTCAACAGATTCTCATCTGAAATTAATTTAAGTGATAGTAAAATGCTTTATATTGCCATTTGACATGAATTTAATGATTCATTTAAAGGTGTTGTATGGAAATAACAGATTTTATACGTCTTTTACATCCAGCGATCGCAGTTATATTCGTCTTCCCACTCATCGGTATAGTGGTTAATTTTGCTTGGCAAACACGCCAACGCAGATTGCAAATTTTAGCCGGGAGTAAGAGCAAAATTCCTCCAGTGGTGGGTGGAGAACATAAGCAGTTAGGTGAAAGACTAACAAGTGCAGTTGTCGGATTAACTTTAATCGGATTAAGCTACCCTATTGGCAAAAATATTATCACAAATCAGTTATGGAATAAAACACCTTTTCAGTTTGCTTTTATTCTGTTAATATTTGCTGCTACTATCGCCTCTTTAGTTTTACTTTATCGGGCAAAACAGCGTGTATGGCGGGCAGTTTTTGCTACGTTAACTGGTGCAGGTTTAGTAATACTAGGCTGTCAGGATGGAGTATATCGCCGCACTAATGAGTGGTATTGGTCACATTATTATATTGGCATTACCGCAGCACTGCTAATGATTTTTTCATTGGCAATTGTTCAAGATATTTATCAAGATAAGTCCAATCGATGGCGCATCGTCCATACGATTTTAAACTGCATTGCTTTGTTGCTATTTATTGGACAAGGTATGACAGGAACGCGAGACTTATTAGAAATTCCCGTGAGTTGGCAAGAACCCTATATTTATCAGTGTGATTTTGCTAATAAAACTTGTCCAACGCCAAATCCTCAAGTACCAAAGTGAACTCAGGAACTTCCAATAAAAAAATATCTAACTGATAGGGGAGCCAGCGCGTTCCCCAGAGTTATCTGTAGCAAGATGAGGATGTGAAAGCTTCTTCCGTATCAGGTTTTTCGTTCGTGAATTGGTATCAACTGGAACCCAAAACACGAGAGAATACAGATGTGCGTCCCTATTACAGATAGGTAAAAATCCTGTAATTGAACTAAAAGCCACTACAGGAAAAATTAAAATAATCAAATAATTAGAGAAAACTTATCAGATTTACAACTTGGTTGTTTGTTTATGCAATATTATCTAAAAGCCGATCGCGAATTGTTTTGAGTTGGTCTTGAGTCTTAATTGGCTCTCGCGGTGCTGGTAATTCGGTATTAGGCCAGTTAGGTAAATCATTGCACGGGCATAACAACGCCGGCATCCCGACGTTTCGGGCGGCTACTGGCATACTGCAACGGCCACAAGCCACCATATCCCATGCTGGTGTCAACAGTTCAGCAATGGTTTCATGTGTACCCTCTAGGTAACAATCACCCGATTCTGGTGAGAGAATTTTTTGCCAGCACTGTTCAAATTCTTCACTATAGCGATCGCCATCTAGCACTGATTTGGGCAAAAAGCTTGCCTTACCGTTGTCCGTAATCACTTTCTTACCCAACTGAAACCAGTAGGCGAGGTATCCTCTAACTTCTTGTTTGGTTGCCATATTACAATTTTAGATTTTAAATCTTAGATTTTGGATTAATTTGAATTAATTAAGAATCTTGACTTCTCACTTCTCCTTTGCCTCTATTTGGCAATGGGTAACCAAGGATGCTGAGATTGAGAACATGACCACCAGTAACTAAATAAACAGTATTGCTGAGTACACCTAGCTGGCGCACTAAAGAACCCAAGCGATCGCGGAATGTCCTCCCAAGCGGATAAGCTGGTACCACACTCCAACCCACCTCTTCTGCTACAAACAACATATCAGCAGCAACCAAATCCACCGTTTCTAATAACTCTGCAAGGATGTTTTCCCAAGTAGATTCGTCCTCTTCTAAAAGATTAGCAACCCAAGTTCCTAAAGAATCAACTAAAAGACAGGTATATGGTTTGGCATCGGCGATGGTAGCAGACAGTTCTATAGGTACAGATAAAGTCACCCAGTCTTGGGGACGGCGTTGTTGGTGTTCTAAAATGCGTTGATGCCATTCCTGGTCATCTGGGTTATCGGTGGCTGTTGCTACGTAAACAACTGCTTTTCCTGACTGCATGGCCAGAGTTTCTGCCCATTCACTTTTACCAGATCGTGCTGGCCCTGTTACTAAGATGATTTTACCCAACGTTGTTTCCTGAATATTTTAACAATATGCCTACGGTTGCAATTTATCACCACAGTTTTTTACTTCATCGGTGAAAATTTTAGTTTCAAATAACTTTTAAGGGATAAAATTAGCACCAGCATCATTGATGCCCTAACTGGCAAAAGCCAAAAATCCCAACAACCCCATTTTCAATTATTCAACACCATTGGGGACAGCAAACTTTAGGATGTCTTTATGAACGCAGGCTTAAAACGCATTGAAGCAACTCTACATGATTTAGGGAACCGCGGCACTGCCTCTGCCGCTGAAACAGTTGATGCGACGACAAAACGGCCTTTTTCTTTTAGAATCAGCGTCGGAGCCAACGAACCCACAGAAAGTACACAAACTCCATCCTCTCAGGAAGGACAAACAGTTGACTTGGGCGTAGATGCTGAGAGTGATTATCCTTCTGAACAAAATTTCTTTCCTCACCATGACTCTGTGCAGACCTTTCAAGCAGAAGAGAATGGTGGCAAAACACCCAGCCTACCCAAGCTGAAAACTCCGACCTTTAGTAGCCATCGTCACGGAGCCAATCCAGCATTGGCGATGAATCTATTGCAAGAAATTCAGGAAACTGTTGCAGGTTGGCAAATAGAACTGCAAAATATTTTGAAGCAAATTCAGGATATTTACTTAGAAGGGCCAATTGTCAATGGCTGGTTAGAATCTAATCCCACCGAGCCAGAACCGGGAGGAACCGCAACACTGCGCCATGCAGAAGTTGATCGCCTGATGAACTACGTAGAAGAAATTTGCGCCACTGGTGGGAAAGTATCTTATCAATCATCTATTACTGGCTACCGCCTCTGTGGTGTGGACGATGCTGGTAAAGTCTGGTCGCGCCCATGTCCAGCAGATCAGGTTCCCAATGTTAGTATGGCGATCGCTCGTTACCAAAAGTTGCGTCAACTGTTGGGGCGCAAGCAATCTTTGGAAACCCGTCTGAGTCAACTAGCCCAAACACTTGTAGTTTTACACAGTCATATTCAACAAACGTGAAGTTTTAAAGATTATTTCCGAAGAAACTCGGTTGGTGGGTCGGTAATTTTTGGTTTAG
Organism: Nostoc sp. NZL; assembly: GCF_015714705.1. NCBI lineage: Bacteria > Bacillati > Cyanobacteriota > Cyanophyceae > Nostocales > Nostocaceae > Nostoc > Nostoc sp. NZL. The sequence goes on from NZ_WBKL01000062.1 coordinate 132,372, forward strand.
ATTAACTCTCAGCAGGTGTGCGTTGGATTTAAGATTTTTATCTAAAATCCCAAATCTCAAATCCAAAATAAAATCTATGCCAGACACCCAAATCTCTGCCATTATCTGTACCCACAATCGAGATACCTATTTAGGGGCTGCAATTGATAGTCTTTTAGCGCAGGATTTTGCTGCTGACTTTGAAATTGTGGTAGTTGATAATGGGTCTAGCGATCGCACCCGTGAGGTTGTAGAACAAAGGGCCCACAATTCGCGCCTGAAGTATGTCTTTGAACCCACCATTGGTTTATCTATCGCCCGCAACACGGGTGCAAAAGTAGCTAGTGGTGATATTCTTGCTTATCTAGATGACGATGCCGTTGCGAGCAAGGGCTGGCTGCAAGTTTTATATTTTGCCTATTACAATAACTCTAAACTAGCGATCGCAGGTGGCAAAGTTACTCTCATCTGGCCCCAGGGAATCCAGCAACCACGGTGGCTATCTCCAGGGCTAGCTGCAAATCTAGGTGCATACGATTTGGGTGACAGTATCATCTATATTGAGCAACCTGGCTTAACACCCAGAGGCTTAAATTACTCCATCCGCCGTGGTTTCCTAGAAGAAATTGGCGGTTTTGATCCTCACCTCGGTCGGGTGGGAAAAAATCTATTATCAAATGAAGAACTGCAAATGACCGAATTTGCCCTACAGCGCAATTGGCAAGTCGCTTATCTTCCCGAAGCGCTGGTTGCTCATAATGTTGCTCCAGAACGCCTCCAACGCTCCTGGTTTTTAAACCGAGGTTGGTGGCAGGGGATCAGTGAATGCTATCGAGAACAACTCGCTGGTAAAGCTGGAATCGCTCAATTGCAGAGAGGTAGCGAACGATTTGTGCGCGGCTTGTATAAGGCATTGCAATATTTTTCTGATCCAGCAGAACGGTTTGACAAACTTGTATATGCTTACGGTCAGATTGGTTACTTAAATGCTGCTATTCAGGGTCTTCTATCCACATCAAATAAGAAATAACAAAAAACATAATTTATACTCAATATGTCATCTAAAATACCAGTTTCTGTATTAATTCCCGCAAAAAACGAACAAGCCAACTTGCCAGCCTGCCTCGCTAGCCTCGCCAGAGCAGATGAAATATTTGTAGTAGATTCTCAAAGTACCGACAACAGCATTGAAATTGCTAAAAGTCACGGTGTAAATGTCGTGCAATTCAACTTCAATGGACGCTGGCCTAAAAAGAAAAATTGGTCTTTAGATAATCTACCCTTCCGTAACGAATGGGTGCTAATTGTAGATTGCGATGAGCGCATCACCCCCGAACTTTGGGAAGAAATTGACCAAGCAATTCAAAATGATGAATATACAGGTTATTATCTCAATCGCCGCGTATTTTTCTTAGGAAAATGGATTCGTTATGGTGGGAAATATCCCGATTGGAATCTACGTTTATTTCAGCATAAAAAAGGTCGCTACGAAAACCTACATACAGAAGATATTCCCAATACTGGTGATAACGAAGTTCACGAACACGTTATTTTGCAGGGGAAAGTTGGGTATCTCAAAAATGATATGCTTCACGAGGACTTCCGCGACCTTTATCACTGGTTAGAACGGCACAACCGCTATTCAAACTGGGAAGCCAGCGTTTATTTTAATATTCTCACAGGTAAAGATGATAGCGGCACCATCGGCGCGAATCTATTTGGTGATGCAGTTCAACGCAAGCGCTTTTTGAAAAAAGTGTGGGTACACCTGCCATTTAAACCTATTTTACGGTTTGTTTTATTTTATATTATTCAACGTGGTTTTTTGGATGGCAAAGCCGGATATATCTATGCACGCTTGCTGAGTCAATATGAATATCAAATTGGCGTTAAACTCTACGAATTACGCAACTGTGGTGGTCACTTAAATACTGCAACTACCTCAAAGGAAGGAGCAGGGGAGCAGGGGAGCAGAGGAGTAGAGGGAAAGCTATTGACCATTGACTCCTAACTAATGATTAATGACTAATGACTAATGATCAACCTTTTGTAGATTTACGCAAATATGACCAATCTTGGTTTGATCGCGGCCGTCCAGCTTGGTATATTTTGTTATGGTGGCTTGTACAAGCGATCGCCTTTCCCCTCACTCCTCAACCGTTAAATATTCTGCGTTGTGCTTTGCTACGACTATTTGGCGCTCGTATCGGTAAAGGCGTATTAATTCGACCCACCGCCCGCTTCACCTACCCTTGGAAAGTTACCATTGGGAATTACAGTTGGATTGGAGATAACGTAGTTTTATACAGCCTCGATCAGATCCACATAGGTGAACACTGCGTAATTTCCCAAAAAAGTTACCTATGTACTGGTAGTCATGATATCCAAGACCCTGCCTTTGGGTTGAAAACGGCGAGTATAACCATTGAGAATGGTGCATGGGTAGCAGCAGATTGTTTTGTTGGATCGGGGGTGCAAATCGGGGCTAATGCTGTGATTGGCGCTCGTAGTAGTGTTTTTAGTAATATGCCTTCTGGGCAGGTTTGTTGGGGAAGCCCTTGTCGTCCCAAGACGCTTCGGATAAAACTTGACCCCCCCAGAACCCCGTAATTTGATGGATAAACATAGTAGGGGCGCACAGCTAGTTGTGCGCCCTTAAATTTTCTATTTCTCACTTGCATAGAACACAGTCTACTCGTAGAGGCACAGGATTACTTTCTCTACCGTGTATCGTCGTGTATTGCATTGCATCCAAAAGAGAAGCGCTATAGGTGAATCATCAAGCTAAAATTGCAAGTAGCGTAGGATTACTTACGCCTACACCGATCCTTCAACTTGTAGTGCTCTAACTCAGAGGCTATGTACTTTTTACACACATAGCTGGGCTGATGTTTCCTACCTATAAGCTTTACTTTATAGACGTAGGTATTTCCAGGAAATAGTTTACTTTTAATTAAATCTTTTTGCTTGGATCTAAAAAACTTGGCAGAAGATGTGATATACCCAATCAACCAGAAGATAGTCTAATTAGCAAAAATTATTTGCCATTACAACGAGGAGGTGATAAAGTGCCGTTTGCCATCCATATTCGTCAACTTGCCAAAGATTTTAAAGGCAAACAAATTCGATAATTTTTAAAATAAATTTAATAAGAGGCAAGTATGAATTTTAAAACCAATGAAAAAAATGTCATTTTAATAGTTGATGACGCTCCTATTAACTTAGAAGTATTATTCGATTTTTTAGAGTTTTACGGCTTTAAAGTTTTAGTAGCTGAAGATGGAATAACAGCACTAAATATGGCAGAATATGCCTCACCTGATCTGATTTTATTGGATGTATTAATGCCAGAAATCGACGGTTTTGAAACTTGTAGACTTTTGAAAATAAATCCAGCTACTCAAGATATTCCCGTAATATTTATAACCGCCATGACTGATAAGGTGGATAAAGTCAAAGGTTTAAATCTTGGGGCAGTAGATTACATCACTAAACCTCTAGAACAGAAAGAGGTTTTAGCTAGGGTAAATACCCATTTACGTTTACGAAACCTCACAAAAAAACTCACAGAGCAAAACAAACGTTTAGAGATGGAAATCTTGGAGCGCCAGCGGGTAGAGGAAAAACTTCGATGTCATTCAGCTGCATTAGACGAGTGGAACAATCGCTATCAAGCACTAATTCAAGCGAGTGGTCAGATTCTCTACGACTGGAACCTGCATACCAACGAGATCAAATATGCTGGCAATGTACAGGGAATATTAGGTTATTCTATGCCTGAGATGTTAGGAGGTTTAAACCGTTGGCTAGAGTTGGTTCATCCTGATGATAGAAACTTCTTTAACGAAGAGATTAACCGCGTTTTATCCACAAAAGAGCGATTCCACCTTGAATTTCTTGTATGTCGCAAAGATGGCACTTACATCACAGTTGAAGACAACGGGTATATCTTTTTAGACTCTACAGGCAAAGTTGCTCGAATGGCGGGCTTTGTAATTGATATTACCGAACAGCAAGCTGCGCTACGCGAACGCAAAAACGCAGAACAGAAAATCCGTGAGCAAGCCGCTTTGCTCGATATCACCACAGATGCGATTCTCGTTCAAGATTTGGTTCACAAAATTCAATTTTGGAATAAAGGGGCTGAACATCTCTATGGTTGGATGGCAGAAGAAGCACTGGACAAGGATGCTAATCAGCTTTTATATCGAAAGCAAAATTTTTGCCAACTGAAAAACATTCAGAAAACTCTAGTTGAACATGGTTCGTGGCAAGGTGAGTTAAATCAAGTCACAAAACAAGGCAAAGAGATGATTATTGCTAGCCGCTGGGCACTAGTAAATGATGATGAAGGGCAAGCCAAATCCATCCTCATTGTCAACTCCGACATCACAGAGAAAAAACAACTCGAAGCGCAGTTTCTCCGGGCCCAGCGGATGGAGAGTCTTGGCACCTTAGCAAGTGGCATCGCCCACGATCTTAACAATGCACTGACACCTATGATGATGACAGTGCAACTTTTGGAGGCAAAACTCCCAGATGAGAAAAGTCAGCAATGGCTAACAATTATGGAAAAAAACGTTAAACGTGCAGCAGATTTAGTTAAACAAGTGCTGTGGTTTTCACGCGGATCTGTAGGTAACTTTAAAACCTTACAGGTGCGGTATTTAATTTCAGAAATTGAAAATATTGTTAAGCAAACATTTTCCAGAGCTATTGAAATTCGCATCGATGTTCCTCAGCAAAACCTATGGAATATCTTTGGCGATGCTACTCAGATGCATCAAGTGCTGATGAACCTCTGCATTAATGCTCGTGATGCCATGCCTTATGGCGGCATCTTAAAGATTTCTGCAAAGAATTTCTGGGTTGATAGCGACTATGCCCGGATGAATATTGATGCTAAGGTGGGTTCTTACGTGATGATTAGTATCTGTGATACAGGTATAGGAATTAAAAGAGAAATAGTAGATAGAATTTTTGAGCCATTTTTCACAACAAAGGAACTAGGTAAAGGCACAGGGCTTGGTCTTTCAACAGTGCTTGGCATTATCAAAAGTCATGGCGGCTTTGTAAATGTAGTTACTGAAGTAGGCAAAGGCACGGAGTTTCAAATTTGCTTACCCGTCACCCAGACAATGGAGATAGACGGTAAATTAGGTGGAGATCATGAATTACCAGCAGGGCATGGAGAATTGATTCTAGTTGTTGATGATGAAGATTCAATTCGAGAGGTTACTCAAACCTGGTTAGAAAAAAATGCCTATAAAGTTCTATTAGCTAGCGATGGTATTGAGGCGATCGCACTATATACAAAACATCAACAAGAAATTAGTGTGGTCTTGGTTGACATGATGATGCCATCTATGGATGGGCCAACAACTATCAATGTGTTGAAAAAAATTAATCCAGATATCAAAATTATTGGTGTCAGTGGATTAGCCTCCAATCATGAAATGATTAGAATCCTTGGTAATAATGTCAAACTCCTTTTGTCTAAGCCCTACACCTCAAGCGACTTGTTAAGAAATTTACAAATGGTGATTAATACAAAGTAGAGTTTGTCATTAGTCATTAGTCATGAGTTATTAGTTATTAGTTATTTTCCCTCTGCCCCATCCCCTGTTTGTCCAATGCCCTGTTTGGTCAAGCAAAATGGTAAGCAGCAGTGGTAATATGTTTTCATGGCTGCTCTAATCCTTGCTATTGATGAACAAACTATTGGATGAAACGCTGTCAATCAAAATTGCTGAAAGCATAAACAGCAGAGCTAGCACTCCGTTTGATAATGCTTACAAAGCAGCATTATCCACTGAGGGAGCAAGATATATTCAGGGATTTTTAGCTTTTGGCGGGAAGCCATACAGACCGATTGAACACAGTTGGATTGAGATAGGCGACGCCTCCGATGTCCGTATTATCGATCCCACATTACCGCACCTAAACAAAAATCCCCAAGAACTCTGGTATTTTGCAGCGCAAAGGCTGACCATTAAAAAACTGAAAACCATTATTGAAGAATCGAAAGAAGATTATCCAGAAGATGATCCATTGCCAATCTATGGTGATCCACCTTATGAATATTACGGTGATGTGATGTTAGGTGGTCAAGACTATTTAGCAGCATATCAAGCCGCAGAGGCTAAATGCAGAGAAATCAACGAACTCAACCCTGAAAGAAACTAACAAAAGTGTATTAAATAATTCGTAATTACACATTACGAATTATTTAATACGATTTACCATCACTACCAAAGTATTCCCTATAGCCACAAATTTTGTCTCCACGCACATCAAAGGAAACTGCCACCCGATTTTTGTAAAGCTGTCCGAACAAAAGCCCCTCATCCCGAAACTCAAAAACAGCTGTCGTTTCATTGCTAGTAACACGGTCTAGACCAGTCAGGTTCAAACCAGGATTGAAGGATTCAAAAACGTACTCAAAAAATTCTCTAGCTCGCTCTTTTCCCACGTTTAAGCCGTGGAATTTTCCCATTGGAAACCAAAGAGTAAAATCTTCTGTGAGCATATCTAACAATGCTTCCCACTCTCCTGTTGCCATACCATGCGTAAGATTATCAAATGCCTGCCGAGCAACTTTTAAAGTGTTTTCTGAATCTTGTGCCATTCTCACCCCCGACTGGATATAAACTAATACCGTGTTACTTAAAACCTCACTACCACTTTGCCACAATTCTGACCACTGAGAAGATATTCTACAGCGTCGGGTATTGATTCTATGCCTTGAAACTGGGTTGGGTCAACGGCAACTTTGAGTTTGTCTATGTAGAACAGGTTTAAAAGGCGATCGCGTGCCTCTGCCATATGTTCTTTATAATGAGGCATGAGAAAGCCTCTCACAGAAGCAGCTTTCCAAAATAGCTGGTGATAAATTCGTGGTTGTGTAATTTGCTCTACATCAATTGCGTATTCGGAGATGAAACCTACTACTATTAACCGTCCCCGCACTGCCAAGTTGTCAACGCAGGTATCAAAAACTTGTTTACCTACACAGTCGAAAATTAAATTAACCCCATTGGGGTATTCTTGCTTGAGGACTTGATTGAGGTTTTCTGTGCGATAGTTGATAATGCGATCGCACCCTAATTCTCTTAGTAACTTTGCCTTCGCCTCAGAACTGCAAGTACCAATAACATGATTCCCAGCTAGCTTTGCCAATTGCACTGCAATATGACCAGTTCCCCCTGCTGCTGCTGTCACTAAAACCACTTCATTACTTTTCATCTCCCCCACTTGTTCCAATGCAACCAAGGCTGATACACCTGTAGGCATTAGTGTTAGTAACTCTGGTGTCGCTTCCCGCACCTTTAGCGCTAAGTTTGCATCGATAACCTGATATTCTCGATAACCGCCGCCACGCGCCGTAGTTATAACAGCATCACCTATTTGAAAATCTTTAACATTTTCACCTATAGCGACAACTTTCCCCACAGCTTCTACACCTAAATCAAAAGGAGGAATTAAGTTAACATAGGGAACATCACCACGACAAAGTAAAGTATCAAAGCCACCGTTAACCCCAGCAAATTTGTTTTGAATTAAAAGTTCATTAGCAGCAGGTTTTGAAATAGAAAATTTGATAATTTCAACCGCAGATTTAAAATCTTGATTAAGTTGCTTTGCTATTAACTTTTTGTATGTTTTTTCGTTCATTTACCAATTTTATTGAATAAATATAAATTTAGGGTGCGTTATGCTTTCAGCTAACGCACATCAACAATCTAAGGTGCATTACACTAAGCTTATAAAGCTTTATCCCACTCTAACTGATGGGCTAAACCATACTTGATAAAATCTTCTTCTTTCGCTTTATCGCTTTTACCAAAAACGCCTAAGCTATAAGGATTATCTTGCATACGTTTTGTGACTTGCTCTTTTTCAAATCGGATAACTTCCTCTCTAGGTTTATCCGGTTTAAAAAAGTCTACAACCAAGACAGTTCTATCATAATTGGTATAATTATGCGGGCAGTGTGGATAGCTGTGATCTAAAACCAGGAATTTTCCTTCATGCCAATAAAGTTGATCATGGCATATTTTCATAGCCACATCTCCCTCTGGCACGATTAATCCTAGATAGCCACGATTCATGTGAGGATTATAGTTCACATGCAGCTTGATATCTAAGCCTGGATGGAATGTACCATAATACACGTTTCTAATTATCTCATCATCACTAAAGTTAACTTTTTCTATCACCTGAGCTAAATTTGGGAAATATTTCTCTCTTAATGCAAGTGCTTTTTGTGATGCATCATCTGACCCATAATCAGGATATTGTATTTGATACGCTTGAATATATTGTTCAATAAACATACCTTGAAATAAAATACCAAAAGCACTATATTTTGCATCACCTTTGGTTTTAATCGTTTGACTTTTAGGCCCCAAAATATCATAAGTTAATTTTAACTCGTCATCAGATGCATCCTTAATAAAGCATGTAAACTCATCTCTAATGACTTGCCATTTATCTTCAAAACTTTTAAGAAAAGTAAATTCTTTTGGGTCTATATGATACTCATTAAAACTTTCCATTGTCTTTCCTCCTGAAGGTGATTTCATAAAAAACCGTTATATAATGATGGGATTTGGTCTTCGTCCTGATTCGATGTTGGAATTCCTAACTAAACTCATTTTAGTGTGAGGTCTACTGTGTCTGAAACTCCCGTATTAGATCAAATTATCAAAAATGTGCGGGTAGTTCGTCCCCATCAGGATGCAATCGAACTACTTGATTTAGGAATTAAGGATGGAAAATTTGCTCAGATTGCCCCTAATATTAGCCCAGACACAGGCAAAGAGGTATTTGATGGCAAAAATTTACTGGGCTTTCCTGGGGTCGTGGATGCCCATATGCACATCGGTATCTATCAACCCCTCGATAAAGATGCTGTGACTGAAAGCAAAGCAGCCGCAATGGGAGGTGTGACTACCAGTTTAAATTACATCCGTACAGGGCAGTATTATCTCAACAAAGGCGGTTCCTACCGAGATTTTTTTCCAGAGGTGTTGGCGTTATCCGCAGGTAATTTTTTTGTCGATTACAGCTATCACATCGCACCTATAGCTAGCCAGCATATTGACGAAATACCTCTATTGTTTGAAGAACACGGTGTATCTTCGTTTAAAATCTTCATGTTTTATGGCGGCTATGGATTGCATGGTTTGTCAGACCAGCAAAACCTCTTTTTAATGATTAATAAAGAGGAACGGTATGATTTCGCCCATTTTGAATTTATTATGCGTGGTCTAACTCGCTTGATGGAAAAACATCCCCAAGCGCGAGATATTATTAGCTTAAGTTTGCACTGCGAAGTTGCAGAAATTCTAAATGCCTATACCAAAATAGTTGAAAATGACTCTAGTCTGAGCGGATTACACGCTTACAGTGCAGCGCGTCCTCCTCATTCCGAAGGTTTAGCAATTTGCATTGCTTCTTATTTAGCAAACGAGACTAACTGTGCAAATATCAATTTATTGCACCTGAGTTCACGTAAAGCAATGGAAGCAGCTTTGACTATGCAAACTGCTTTTCCTCATATCAACTTTCGGCGAGAAGTTACTGTCGGACATTTGTTATTAGATGTCGATACTCCAAATACAATTTGGGCAAAAGTTAACCCTCCTATCCGTCCTCGCGCTGATGTGGAATATTTATGGCAAGCAGTACTCAACAATCAAGTAGATTGGATAGTTAGCGACCATGCTTGCTGTTCTGCTGAACAAAAAAGAAGTGCTAAAGACCCGAATAATATTTGGTTAGCAAAGTCTGGTTTTGGCGGTACAGAATATTTACTTTCTGGTGTATTTAGTGAGGGTAGCAAGCGGGGGATGTCCTACAATCACATGGCTAAATTGCTATCTTGGAACCCATCCCGGCGCTTTGGTTTGTTAGAAAAAGGCGATATTGCTATTGGTTATGATGCTGACTTGGTGCTGTTAGACCCCAATGAAAGCTTTGTAGTAAGTGCTGCTGAGTCGGAGTCACAACAAGGTTATACACCTTTTGAAGGAGTGGAATTAAGTGGAAGAGTGAAGAGTACTTTTCTGCGCGGAAACTTAATTTACAACAATGGAAAAGTTCTAGGTTCACCTATTGGACGTTATTTAAAAAGACCTTCTAGAATGGCCACATAGAAACCTTGCTGTTTAAAAACTATGTGTTTATTAGTGTGGATATGACAAAACTGTTGCAACTTGTGATAAATCCCTATCAACTCTGACAAAGAATAAGCCGCCATCATCAGTTTTGTGTCTAGGAAGAGTGCTAAAGCTAGGACAATAGCCAAAGTGGTCTTTTGCAAAACTGTAATTTCCTATATCACAGTATCCAACTAAACTATATGCTTCTTCATTATAAGATTGAATCATTTGATTTCTGCCGTCATAATGTGGCAAGATGGCAAGCAACCATACTCCACCTCCGTTACTATCTTTTCTTAAGTACTTTTTTTTAGATACCTCAAACTGAACTGTATCTGTTTTGCCCCACGGTAGTAATTTGCTGTCTAATGCAGGGATGAAGTCACGAAATCTAGCATCTGGATGATCGGTTATTGCATTTTTATATTTCAATGGAACAGGGCCGTTCTCCATCCAGAGGATTTCAACTTCTTCATTGCCTAGCACTTTCCAAGGGCCTACTCTCACTCCTGCGGGGACAAAGGAGTAGCCATGCTTGTTTAATTGCCACTCACCTAATTGAATTGCACCCCTAAGTACAAAAATCTCTAAATCGGCACTAAAGAAGCCAGAAGGTGCTTCAAATTGAGGTGGTAAAACTATTTTTGAAGTGGATGCACCACAGTCATGCCATGTTAGCGATCGCTTACTTCCAGATGCTACATTATCTGGCATGCCACTCACTCGCCAACCGTGTTTTTCTGGTATAGCATTTGTATCAAAGAATTGGTACTGACGAGGTACATACTCTTTAGAGATTGCTGTGCGTCTTCCTGATAAATTCATGCGCCCTCTGCCGTCTCCACCCCAATCCTCTTTTACAGATGCTACGTGCAAAAAATCATCAGTTTGGTTTTCTTCTGCGAAATTAAAATTTATCTTCTCTTCACCCACAACTTTATATTCTCCTGTTTATATGTTTCTCGTTAGGCACTCAATTTTATATTGGGTTGACTGGATTTTTCTCTAAAAATTCAATTGCTAATTGAGCAACTTACCTTTTTTGTGACATTGTTTGTAGCCATTCAATCAGGGGCCTTAAGGTTCCTGGCAATGCTGCTTCACTCACAGTCACGGTATGCTGTTTACCGTTATCTTCTACTGTTAACTTATACTGAAAGCGATCGCTCTGGGGATTTGGCGAGGTAATGTGTTCCGGTAGCCTAAATAAATCAGCAGCTTCCACCAGTCGGGGAAGTGTGCTGGCTTCGTTTGGTGGGAGAGTGTCTGTATCAACGGTTGTTTTCTTGGTAATCCCAGCAAAGCCGCCTGTGCGTTCAAAGGATATCCGCATTTTTTTGCTCTCCGTTGTGCTACTTGGTTGGGATAAATACAAAGACTGGGAGATGATAGTTTTCACCTCCCAGTTTAGCAACAACAAGTAGTACATCTAAAAGTTAGAAGTTAAGAAAAAACTCCTAACTCCTAACTCTAAATAACTCCTACCTTTTGCCAAGCGTTCTGCACAGCTTTTTGCTCATGACTGTCATTACCGTAGAGTTCGCCAGCAATTTGAATGGTGACGTTGGCAGCTTTTTTAAAATCTGCTTTGGCACGCAAGCGATCGCGTAAAGCTATGTACCAAATTTTACCAACTTTTTCCCAGGCATAGCCACCAATCTCAACAGCCGCTAGATAAAAGGCATGGTTAGGGATTCCTGAGTTGATATGCACCCCAGCATTATCTTCAACACCTGTATATTTATCTTTCATATGGGCTGGTTGGGGATCTTTACCCAGTACTGGGTCATCATATGCTGTTCCCGGTGCTTTCATTGAGCGGAGGGCAACACCTTTGACAGTCGGTACTAAAAGACCTTCGCCAATCAGCCAATCTGCCTCTTGTGCAGTCTGATTTTTGGTCTTTTGTTTCACCAAGCAACCGAAGACATCAGAAAACGATTCATTCAGTGCCCCAGGTTCGCCATAATACTGTAATCCCGCTTCATACTGAGTTATCCCATGAGCTAGTTCATGCCCAATCACATCAATGGACTTTGTGAAGCGTTGAAACATTTCTCCGTCGCCATCACCATAAACCATTTGGTCGCCGTTCCAAAAGGCGTTGTCATATTTGACGCCATAATGGACGGTGGAGTCTAAACGCAGCCCCTTGTCATCAATCGAATTGCGATCGAATATCTCATAAAACAAGTCATAAGTAGCACCAGCAGCATCGTAGGCTTCATTCACTGCTACGTCGCTGCTTGGTGGATCTCCTTCACCTCGCACCAATGTGCCAGGTAGTTGCTGCCCATTTTTTGCATCGTAGATAGTGCGGCGCTTTTCACCTGGAGAAGGTGCAAATGAGATAGCACCTATGACATCTCTCCGTCCACGAAGCTGTGCCGAAACATTTAATGTATGAAAAGCCCAACTCCGCTGTTGGGGGTTGCCATTCACCACGACATTTTCCAGCATGTGGGGCGGGATAATACAACAAATAGGGCATCTAGAGTTAAATGGATGCTCATATTTAAACCCGGCTGATTTCTTTTTATTTCGAGCCATCCAAGATATTCTCCTTTTGAAACTAAGTGATGGCAAACAGTGGGTTGAACTCCACTTTTGAAACGAGCAGAAAAACGAATCTAAATCGCGTGTCCCTGGTTTCTTTATGAATAAAATTTTCTACTCTGTATTTTCGGATAGGTCTGTGGAGGATTGATAGTACCCTCACGGGTACTTTCTGATGTGGAAATATTGCATAAAAACATAAAGCAAGCTTAATTACCGCAAGTTTCAGCCAAAAACCTTGCGTGAGTTAGCAAGACCTCCTTCACAGACATAATGCGTTTATATATTAGTTCTGATCAAGAGAAATAATGTTATTTATTGCTGTTTTGTTACTATCAAGCTGTTAATGCTATAAATACCCATTAGAGACAGGTAAATCCCAAATCCAGGCATCCAAAACCTAAAATTTTTATAGCCAGCCACCAAACACCGCCAGACCATAATATTTCCAAGGTACTGCAACTGTCTTAAATCCAGCTTTGCTCAACATTTGTAAATGAGCATCCAAGGTAGCTAGCTGGTCTTGACTGGAGTAACCTTGGGTGCTGGTTGCACCAAGCTTCGCGCGAATATCTGTTAAATTAGTTCCCTGTTGAACTGACCATTCTTCTCGTGCCGCCTTATAAACTTCTGCTAAGACTGGCGATTCCGGTAAAATGGGGTCTGCATTCCAAAAACAGCCGTCTTGAGTGAGGCTAGCAGCAATTCGCTCAAATAACTTCAATTTCATCTCATCATGAAGATGGTGGATTGCCAAGGATGAGACACAGGCATCAAATTCGCTACCAATATCTAACTTTTCTGGATTATCTGCCCAGTTACCAAAGTCTGCTTGTGTACCAACCCACCGTTTTTGATATCCAGCTGCTGTAATTTTTTCTTGGGCAAATTTCAGCATTCGAGGTGAGTAATCTAAGGCAATTACTTGGGCATCTGGAAAGCGGTTAAGTATTTTGAGACTAAGTTCGCTTGTACCACAACCTAATTCTAAAACACGCCGACTTGTGGAAGGTAGACAACGGGTAATTACCTCCAACATCTCATCGTATCTGGGTAACAGTTGGCGAATACCAGTATCAAAATCAGCAGTGTTAACAAATACCTCTCCGGGAAATAGCTGTTGCATAGTGATTGGAACAAATAGACACACTAACTAATATTAATCATTGATCGCTGAAAAACTAGTGCTATAGGAACAAAGCCTTCCTGCACAATGGGCTTAAAATAGGAAAGCGGTAAACTCAGAAGATAACAAGATACCAACTCCTTTGGCTATCAGCTAACCTCAACTTTCCCTTCCCATATTTGGGAAACTATATGCTACAGCTTTTAATCATTGTGTTTGTTGTTCTTTTAGGTTCAGCGCTTTGTTCTGGTATAGAAACGGCCCTGTTCTCTGTTTCGACCCTGAGAGTCAGACAATTAGCACAATCAAATAACCGTTCAGCAGTAACGCTTTTAGCGATTCGTGAAAACATGAATCGACCTATTGCGGCTATTGTAATTCTTAACAATACTTTCAATATCATTGGTAGTATTCTCACAGGTAGTATTGCTACTCAAGTATTAGGAGATAAATGGCTTGGTGTATTTTCAGGAGTATTGACATTCTTGATTATCATCTTTGGTGAAATCATCCCAAAGACAATTGGAGAGCGTTATTGTGAGCAAATCGCCATACTCGCGGCTCTACCTGTGGCTGGACTTGCTATTGCTTTTACACCTTTAGTCTGGATTCTAGAAAATGTTACTGCACCCTTTGCCAAAGGAAAAAAACGACCAACTACGAATGAGGCTGAAATAAAGCTGTTGGCGAAGATTGGTCATCAAGAGGGAATTATCGAAAGCGATGAAGCAGAAATGATCCAGCGGGTGTTTAGATTAAATGATGTGACAGCTTCTGACTTAATGACACCCCGAATCATGCTGACATATATCTATGGGGATATGACTCTTACTGAGGCAAAAGCAAACATTATTGCGTCCCAACATACCCGAATTATTGTAATAGATGATTCTCTTGATGAAGTCATTGGATATGCTTTAAAACAGAGTTTACTGACAGCGATGATTGAAGGAAGTAATGATCAAAAAATCGCTAGTTTGACTCGAAAAGTCAACTTTGTCCCTGAGATAATTCGAGCAGATAAACTGTTGAAAAACTTTATAGAAGCTCGTGAACATCTTGCAGTAGTGGTAGACGAATATGGAAGCATCGCTGGTGTCATCACTTTGGAAGATGTGCTTGAGGTGATAACTGGTGAAATTGTAGATGAGACTGATAGAACTGTTGACTTGCAAGAAATTGCCCGCAAGAAGCGAGAAAAAATGTTGCAGTCTATGAATATTGTGAATTCAGCTTAATTCTGAGCAGCCTGAATATGATAAATAATCTGCATTGTCTCTACGCTGATGGTGCAGACTCTTTGTAATAAATCTATTACCTCTGTTTTTATCTTCTGTATCTTCTGTCAGGTGCAAACTTGACATCAGCCGTACTAATCTACCACTAGTGGAAAAGGCTTCGCTGTGTTTGGTTAGGCAAAAGATGGATTTTAGTGAGACTCTAATTGCAAAAAGTGATGCCATTCTTGATCAATGGGTAGAAGCGGTTTACCAGGATCAACAAATTGAAGCTACTAATGAACTTACTTTCAAAGCTGTACGGGATAGCTTACCCCGTGTTTTGAAAGCATTAGCAACAGTACTTTCTGAATCTGCAACCAGCGATTTGCAAACAGTAGTAGATGCAAGTTTAGAACACGGTACACTCCGGGCTGAACAAGGATTTGAACCAGCAGAAATTGCGCGAGAGTATCGTTTACTCCGGTTTGTGATTTTTTCCTTTTTGGAAGAAGATTTATTACAAGGATCTGCACAAGAGGTACTAAGGGCTGTTCGCCTGATTGATACAGTAATTGATGAAGCGATCGCTCGTTGCTTTAACAGTTATACTCAAGGACGATTACAAGAGCTTAAACAACTCCAAAGTCAATTGCGGTTGACGAACCAAGAACTAACTCGTTTGGTTCGCGCTAATAAAGATAATCTCTCTCATTTGGCTCATGAACTGAAAACGCCCCTGACTTCAATCATCGGTTACGCAGACTTATTTCTGCGCCAGCAGCGTCAACAACCAGAACTCAAAGACACCTATGCAAATCTTGAAAGTATCGAGCGAGTTCTCAAGAATGGTAGACTTCTTGTCCGGTTAATTAACGATACTCTGGAAATTTCGCGCTATGATGCCGGACAGATGAAATTGCAGCCTACTTTAACCGATGTGCGTAGTTTAATCAACTTTGTTTTAGAGATGATTGAGCCACTAGCGCGTGTTAAAGAATTATCCTTGGTTGTTGAATGCGATCGCGCCCCAAGTCAAGTTATCACAGATTCTCTTCGGCTTCAGCAAATTCTGACAAATCTGCTAAGTAACGCAATTCGCTACACAGAATCTGGTTCAATTCATTTGGAGTGCTGGACGGTATCTCAACAGCAGTGGGCTATCTCTGTTACTGATAGTGGTATTGGTATTTCTCCAGATGCTCAAGCACAAATCTTCAATCCCTATTTTCGGGAAGTAACTGCTCCCCAAGTGCAAAGTTCTGATGGTACAGGATTAGGTTTAGCAATAGTCTCTCGATTGGTTCAGTTAATGGATGGTGAAATTAAAGTAGATTCACAGCTAGGAAAAGGGTCTACATTTACAGTAATTTTGCCATTAGAAGCGATTGCTTACGTATGAATGTCGCCTTGTTACAACTCAAAATTTAAAACTTGAGAGTAAAATCGCAACTTAAACTGGTGCGTTACATTGGGTTAACGCACCCTAGCTGTTATAGGGGCACAGTATTTTTGTACTCCTACTATTCGTCAATTTGACCAACACGGCGGATATTCAAAATATCGCTCATTTTCTTAATTTGAACGAAGACTTGCTCTAGTTGAGAGCGATCGCGTATATCTATTCCTAGGTCGATCAATGCAGGTTGACCAACAGAGGTTTTCACCTGGGCATGGCGGACATTGATCCCTTGGTCACTCAAGCGTGACAAAATATCCTTTAGCACCCCTACGCGGTCAAGAGATTCAATTTGAACATCTACAGGGTAGGTGTGCGGACGACCACTATTTTCGGCGGCTGGGTTCCACCTAACTGGTACTAAGCGCTCATACTCCACAGTCTCTAGATTATGGCAGCCTTGGCGATGAATCGAAATCCCCCTACCTCGCGTTACCACACCAATAATCGGTTCGCCAGGAATTGGGGTACAACACCCAGCTAAATAATACACCAACCCTTCTACCCCAATAATTGGCGAATCACTAGAGCGGGAAGTCGTTGGAGATGCATCTCGTAAAGCTTTTGATGTAGTTGGTTCTTTGGGGATAAATGGCGGCACTGTGGAAACTGGTTGTTGTCCCTTCGCCACTTCTCGCCAACGATTTAGCACTAGGTTCAACGTAATTTCTCCGTAACCCAAACCGGCAAGTAAATCTTCCACGCTGTGGTAGTTACACTTTTCGGCGACAATCTGCATCGCATCTGACTTCAGCAAACTATCAAAACCTGTTTTACCAAGTTCCTTTTCTAACAATTCCCGTCCACGGGCAACATTTTCTTCTCGGCGCGATCGCTTGTACCATTGTTTTATTCGATATTTCGCCGCCGAACTTCTAACAAAGTTCAACCAATCCAAACTCGGATGGCAGTTCTTTTGGGTGAGAACCTCTACTATATCGCCATTGTGTAGCCGCGTTGACAGAGATACCATTCGCCCATTCACCCGCGCCCCTGAACAATGGTTTCCCACTTCCGTATGAATGCGATAAGCAAAATCTACAGTGGTAGAACCGGGGCTTAAAGGAACAACATCCCCCTTAGGGGTGAAGACATAGACATCATCTTCAAATAGATTATCTTTGACGCTATCAAGATATTCTTGTGCGTCCTTGAGATCAGTTTGCCATTCTAGCAGCTGCCGCAGCCAAGTAAACTTGTCATCTGTCGCTGTCAAATGGCTAATACTAGAACCTCCAGTTTCTTTGTACTTCCAATGGGCGGCAATCCCATACTCGGCGATATGATGCATTTCGATTGTCCGAATTTGCACCTCTAAAGGACGGCCAGTTAGTCCAATCACCCCAGTATGCAAGGACTGGTAACGGTTAGGCTTTGGCAGTCCAATGTAGTCCTTAAATCTCCCAGGAATTGGGCGAAAAGCATCATGAACCACCGCCAACGCCCGATAGCATTCCTCATTGGTTTGAACAATAATCCGCAGCGCCGCCAAATCGTAAATTTCATGAAATTCCTTTTGCTGGCGGTGCATTTTTTGGTAAATGCTATAAAGGTGCTTGGGACGACCACTGATTTCCTGAAAGTGGATTCCGGCTTGCTGCAAACGCTCTTGCAACATGTTCGTAGCTCTAGCCAATTTCTCTTCTCGCGCCGTCCTTTTTTCGGAAACATGCTCCTGCATTTGGCGGTAAGCTTCCGGTTCCAAATACTTAAAAGCCAAATCTTCCAGTTCCCATTTAATTCGCCAAATCCCCAAGCGATTGGCTAAAGGTGCGAATATATCTCGCGTTTCCTGGGCACTGCGGCGGCGGCTGGCCTCTGACATGTATTGTAAAGTTCGCATATTATGCAAACGATCTGCCAATTTCACCACAATTACCCGAATATCTTGCGCCATTGCCAAAAACATCCGCCGGAAATTTTCGGCTTGGCTTTCGGTTTTGCTAGTGAAATTGATTTTAGAAAGCTTGGTGACACCTTCAACCAATTGGCGTACTTCTGCACCAAAGCGTTCTTCTATTTCTTGACTTGTAACTTCTGTATCTTCAACGACATCATGAAGAAATCCAGCTGCTATCATAGCAGCACTGCCTCCCAAGTCATGCAGCAAGTCGGCTACAGCGATGGGATGAGCGATGTATGGTTCTCCCGATTTGCGGTATTGACCTTGATGGAGTTGGTAAGCAAATTCAAATGCCCGACCAATTAAGACTGCATCATTATGCCTTCGATGATCTTCCGCTTCGCCGTTACTTGTCGATGGCTCCTTCAAACATTTCTTTAACCATTCCGGAATGGTCAGATCAACTGATGAATTTATAGCTAGACTGCTCATACAATTGGGTTTGGATAGGATCGGTAGATAAGTGAATGATAAATAAAACTGGCAGCATCAACCTAAGAAGCTGCTGTTGCCCAGAGACGGGTAGAAAAAACAATGTAAGAATGATTCTCCAATTGCAAACGGTAGTCATCCAGTGTGAGTTTCAAGGATCATAAGCTTGAAAATCCATTGATGGCAAACAAAGCCTCAAATCAGGATTTGAGGCTTTTAGTGCTGATAAGCGCTTAAGAAAGTTTATTGTAGAAGAAAAATTACTTGACATTAATACTATCTTAACTAGCACTGGATGTCTTTAAACCGTGAGAAATATTTGGCACTCGTAACCTTACTAGAGCAATTACGCTCCGATGCCACAACTACCCCAATCGTTGCGCCCGAACTGCGACAGCGTGTAGCCTCGTTGCAGCAATTTTTCGGGCAGCAGATTGTGCCTTTGGCTGATGAAAACTGGCGAGTGCAGTCTTATCAAACAGAAATGAGCAAACAATTGCGCTTGTTGGCAATAGATGTGATGTTTTTGCAAGGAGCGCGGCAAGCATCTACTGCACAAACGAGACTTCAGACGATTAGCGATCGCTTGACCACTCTCATTCAATACTGTAATGCCATCCTGCAACCAGAAGCGGAAGGAGAAAAATAACAATTGTTCACCTTTTTCTCTAATTAATCCATCATCTCATTTACAACCGTTCGTGAAAAGTTATTTTGGTAACAAGTTGCTGTTACGCATTTAATTTGTACATTTACCTGATGACTGATGACGGTTAACTGATGACTGTTAATCGTCATCAGTCATCAGGTAACCGTCCAGAGTGTTTATATACTTTAGACGCGCATCAGCTTATTTTTTTGGCGGCATTGCATTATTGATCAAAATATCTATGTCTCCTCAAAAGCTGCCAGTATCGGGGATCGCTAAATCATCTCTCAGACTTTCTATAGTGTCTGCAACTAGTTCTTTTTTGGAAGTGTAACGCCGATAGATGGTCGTTTTGCCAATTCCAGCACGGGAAGCGATCGCTTCTATAATCATGCTTTTATATCCTATATCCTACCTCTGCAAGCAAGTCTAAGGTTGCTTGGAGCATAGCTTGGTCGGCGTGGATGATGCGATCGCATCTTAATTTTAAATTCTCTAATTGCAAAAGTACGTAAAAATACGGTTTCAAAATGATTTTCTGCCGAAAGTCATAGAAGAAAGTTAATATACACGGTTTTATCTGGATAATAAAAGTAAAAGTCCTGCTCAAAACTGAGCAGGACTATGTGAAGTTTTATTGCTAAAATTAGAAATCTTTATCTTAGAAAAAGTTCATTATTGTAATTATGCTAACGCTGGTCAACATCATTAAAGCGCCCATAATTATAGATTCATTTAAGCGATTAGGGGATTTTGAAGTGTTCATTTAAGTAAAATCCTTTTTATTAATTGTTTCTTAACCATATCAAAATCAGTATAAATATCTATAAAAGCATTGTAAAACTTAAATTACCGTAAAATTTCTTAGTAAACACTTAATTTTTTATTAAAGTATTAATTTTTACTTTAAATGGGTTATTCTCCTGATCTCCCAATTCCCTACTCGCCACTCCCCAAAATTTCGTAATTCCCGAACAGAATAAATACCTGAACTCCGAGCGGAATACGCGCCTTGATGGAGTAAAATAAATCTTAATCCAAGGTAAAAATATTTGAACAAGAAGATTATCATGACAGTCCCCACGGCATCTATAAACCAAGCGATCGCTTTTGACTTAGAAAAATTAAATGAGCAATTTGAAACTGCCACTCCTAAAGAAATACTGGCATGGTCTATAGAGAATATCCCAACGGGACTGGTGCAAACAAGCGCCTTTAACGTGGATGACATGATAATTACTCATATTCTTTACAGTGAACTGAAGCATCCCGTTCCTGTGATCTTTCTTGACACCTTGCATCACTTCCCTGAAAGTCTAGAATTAGTTGCCAAAGCTAAACAAATCTATAATCTGGATCTGCAAACTTTCAAAACTCCAGATGTAGACACCCGCGAAGCCTTTGAAGCCAAATATGGCGACAAACTCTGGGACAAAGATATTGCCCAATTCCACCACATTACAAAAATTGAACCACTGCTACGGGGTCTAGACGAACTCAACAGCGTCGCTTGGATAACTGGCCGCCGCCGCGACCAAGCAGTAACCCGTGCAAATATGCCCATATTTGAATTAGACGGTAAAGGTCGGCTGAAAGTAAATCCTATAGCTACTTGGACACGTCAAGATAGCTGGGTTTACGTGGCTGAACATGGAGTCATCTACAACCCCCTTCACGACCAAGGTTATCCCAGCATTGGCGACCAACCCATCACCACCAAAGTCGGCGAAGGCGAAGACGAACGCGCCGGACGCTGGCGGGGAAGTGATAAAACAGAATGCGGAATTCATATTTAGTTATTAGTTATTGCTCATTTGTCATTAATATTTAGACAAATGACTAAATATTAATGACAGATTATGATTAAAATCCTCCATCTCTCCGACATCCACATGGGAAGCGGCTTCTCTCACGGACGAATTAATCCCGCAACTGGATTAAATACGCGATTGGAGGATTTTGTCAATACCTTGTCTATATGTATCGACCGAGCGCTGACAGATGCTGTTGATATGGTGATATTTGGTGGCGATGCTTTCCCGGATGCTACACCACCGCCATATGTACAACAAGCTTTTGCCAGCCAATTTCGCCGTCTTATGGATGCTAATATACCAACAGTGCTGTTGGTAGGCAACCACGACCAACACTCCCAAGGACAGGGAGGAGCGAGTTTAAATATTTACCGCACTTTGGGAGTGCCAGGATTTGTTGTCGGTGACACATTAACTACTCACTGCATCGAAACCCGCAATGGCAAAGTGCAGGTAATTACTCTTCCTTGGCTGACCCGTTCTACCCTGATGACTCGCCAAGAGACTGAAGGTTCGTCTTTAGCGGAAGTCAACCAACTGTTAACGGAACGCCTGCGAGTTGTTCTAGAAGGGGAAATTCGCCGTCTTGACCCCGATGTGCCAACAGTCCTTCTGGCTCACTTGATGTCTGACAATGCGACCTTGGGCGCAGAACGCTTTTTGGCGGTGGGTAAAGGCTTTACTCTGCCCTTATCTTTGCTGACGCGACCTTGTTTTGATTATGTAGCCTTGGGACACGTCCACCGCCACCAGAACCTCAATAAATCCAACAACCCGCCTGTGATTTATCCAGGAAGCATTGAGCGGGTAGATTTTAGCGAAGAAAAAGAAGACAAAGGCTATGTGATGCTAGAACTGGAGCGGGGGAAGGCTGAATGGGAATTTTGCCCCCTAACAGTTCGGACTTTCCGCACCATTGAAGTGGATGTCTCGAAAGCAGATGATCCCCAAGCGTTGTTAATGAAAGTGATCGCTAAGTATGATATTCAAGATGCTGTAGTGCGGCTAATTTACAAACTCCGTTCCGAACAGATGGATTTAATTGACAGTTCCTCTCTGCATACTGCTTTAAGTCCCGCTCATACCTACACCATTCAAGCAGAATTAGTGAGTCAATTAGCTCGCCCCCGGATTCCTGAATTGAGTGCAAGTAGCGGCATTGACCCAATGGAAGCCTTGAAAACTTACTTGAATAACCGTGAAGACCTCAAAGACATAGCAACATCAATGCTGGATGCAGCACAGAAGTTGCTAGCAGATGATGTGGAAGTCTGGCTGGAAGCAGCAACTACTGAGTAGGATAAATGCCAATTATATTTTTATCTTCTAAATGGTCTTATCCGGCAAGGTGCTAGAACCCTTTGATGGATTGTCCGATATCGGTTAGGATAATCCATCAATTAGAGGAAAAATTTCAAGCACGCTTAATCGCGCTATAACATAAAAATCACCCAAATTTATATTTGGGCAGATTTTATAGGAGTTTGCTACTCTTCTACTATCAATTGTTGTTTTTCTTCTAGCCAGAGGAAATTTTGGAATCAGTAAAAAAAGTTATCGAGCCTTGAATAAGCTACTCTTTACAGGTAAATCTTTTCGTTTTATGGCTTTTGTCCTACCCCTAATCACGTGGTGGGGATACAAAGAAGTACAAAACCAATTTGTACAGCCGCAAGCAGTTGTAGTTTTGGGTGGTTCAACCAGACGTTTAGAGCGAGAGAAGTTTACGGCCGAATTTGTTCGCCAGCATCCAAATATACCAATTTGGATTACTGGGGGTAGTCCACCTAGATTCACCCAACGAGTGTTTACCAAAGCTGGTGTTGATCCCAAACGTTTACACTTGGACTATGAGGCCGTAGATACAGTTACTAATTTTACTACGTTAGTAGATGATTTGCAAGCTCGCGGCATCAAGAGCGTTTATTTGATTACTTCAGATTTTCATATGCGTCGGGCTTGTGTCATCGGCGAAATTATTTTGGGTAGTCGAGGTATTTATTTAAAACCAGTACCAGTTCCTTCAGAAAAACCCCCTGAATCTATCGAAAAATCTATTCGCGATGGAGCTAGAGCGATACTTTGGATAGCAACTGGTTACACCGGTGTGGATGCAGCTAAAAATAAACAGTAAATCATTAGTGGGAATTTGCATGATTTTGACTTAACTCAATACAGGCAAATTAAGACAATTAATGCCAACAATCGTGATATTAACTAAGTAATAACAGACACATGAAACTACAATTCTCCAAAAACTAGCGCAACACCAACCCTCAAACAACACAATATAAAAACCAATTAACAATTTTTACTCATTTGGTTGCTTGGTCAATACTTTGCGTCCATCAAAGTTTCGAACGGCGGCTTGGGTAACTTGAATTTATCTCTGTAGTTCAGGAAAAAAACGCCCCAACTTATCTCACAATTTGATACCCTAGCTTAAACAGATTTAAGAAAAATTAAAGCGTGGAAATTCAACTTGGGCGGGGAAAAACAGCTCGCAGAGCTTACGGAATAGATGAAATTGCTCTAGTCCCTGGTAACAGAACACTAGACCCCAGTTTGGCAGATACTAAGTGGCGTATTGGCAATATTGAGCGGGAAATCCCGATAATTGCCAGTGCAATGGATGGCGTAGTAGATGTTCGCATGGCTGTACGTTTGTCACAGTTAGGAGCATTAGGTGTTCTCAATTTAGAGGGTATTCACACTCGCTATGCAGACCCAGAGCCAATATTAGATCGGATTGCCTCTGTGGGGAAAGATGAATTTGTTGCCCTGATGCAAGAACTCTATGCCGAACCAATAAAGCCGGAATTAATTGAACAACGTATTCAGGAAATTAAACAACAAGGTGGCATTGCAGCGGTAAGTGCAACTCCAGCCGGTGCAAGTAAATATGGCGAGGCGGTAGCAAAAGCTGGGGCCGATTTATTTTTTGTGCAGGCTACGGTAGTTTCTACTGCACATCTGTCACCAGAGTCTTTAGTACCACTCGATTTAGCAGAATTTTGCCGTTCCATGCCCATCCCCGTAGTGTTAGGGAATTGCGTGACTTACGAAGTTACATTGAATTTGTTGAAAGCTGGGGCGGCTGGGGTACTAGTGGGAATTGGGCCTGGTGCCGCTTGTACGTCCCGTGGTGTGTTAGGCGTGGGTGTACCACAAGCGACTGCGATCGCAGATTGTGCTGCGGCACGAGATGATTACTACAAGGAAACTGGTAACTATATCCCCATCATTGCTGATGGCGGTTTAATCACCGGTGGCGACATTTGTAAATGCATCGCCTGTGGTGCTGATGGTGTGATGATTGGTTCCCCTTTTGCCAGAGCCGCAGAAGCCCCAGGACGAGGTTATCATTGGGGTATGGCTACTCCCAGCCCAGTGTTGCCTCGTGGCACCCGCATTCGCGTTGCCACCACCGGTAGCCTAGAGCAAATACTCGTTGGTCCAGCAGGACTAGATGATGGCACTCACAATCTTTTAGGAGCCTTAAAGACCAGCATGGGCACCTTAGGAGCCAAAAATATTAAAGAAATGCAACAAGTGGAAGTTGTGATTGCACCTTCTTTATTAACCGAGGGTAAAGTTTACCAAAAAGCTCAACAATTGGGTATGGGGAAATAGAATTGGGGTATGGGGCATGGCGCATCGGGCATGGGTAAGAAACAAGAAAGAGCGCAAAGACAAAGAAGAAACTTGTTAAATAATTCCCCCTTGTCTCCCCCTGCTCCCTCATTC
>NZ_WBKL01000066.1:0-18398 GCF_015714705.1 Nostoc sp. NZL
TGTCTCCCCTACCTCCCCTGCTCCCCTTCAATTGAAAACTCAGGAGTAGGTTGCATTGAAACTTGTATCTGATCCAGCGATCGCTAACAAAATTCGTAAAATGAACCAGCGGGTACGCTGGCAAGACCCGTTAATTGTAGAACGGGGTATCGACCAAACTCGGCTGGTGTTGGAAGATGGGCAAACAGACAATTCTGAGTTCTCATTTTTAGTTGTAGGTGATAGTGGTTCCGGCAAGCACCGGGGACACAATCCTCAGCGACAGGTGGCTGAAATGATGCTGCCCCATCACAACGAATCCCGTTTTATGTTGCACATGGGGGATGTGATCTATTTAGTGGGGTCGAGTGAATACTACCATCAGAACTTCATCCAGCCCTATCGAGAGTTTATTTTGGGGGGAAACCATCCCAAAGGAATTGCCTATGACCAGATGGTTTTTAAGCTGCCCATTTTACCTGTACCGGGAAATCACGATTACTATAACTTGCCGATTCTCTTGAGCTTGGCCTCGCTAACAACATTACCCATTCGTCGCCTGTTGCGATCGCGGTTAGACCTAGATGTGGGCTTGCATGGCTCAGGAACTGGTGAGGCATACGCACGGGCGTTTCTAGACTATCTCAAGGCGTTTCAACTTCCAGAAGAGTTAGCCAGCCACTTAGATCAGTACTATACAGCCAAGACAGAGACAGGTCGTTGTCTTTGCTATGAACCTGGGCATTTTACCCGCCTTCCCAATCGCTACTACACTTTTCGCTATAACGGGATTGATTTTTTTGCCTTGGATTCTAATACATTTAACGATCCACCGCCCCTACCTAAAACAAAAGAAGGTAACGCCGATCGCAGAATCTTAGAAAAACGTCGTAAAGATTTAGAGCAAGAAAAGCTGCAAATAATTGAAACCTCAGCCAAACTTCGTCCAGAAAACCCCAGCGAAGCCGACCAATTAGACGATTTTCACGCCAAACTGTCACAAATTGAAGAAATTATTGTTGATATCGACAAGCAATTAGCTGTTGATAAAACCACGCTGACTGACACTGAACAACTAGACTGGCTCAAGCAAAGATTAATTGAATCTTGGAATAACTCTGAAGTTCGGGGAAGAGTGATTTTTTTCCATCATCCTCCCTATGTAACTGAAGCGACAAAGTGGCAACAAGCACAAACTCTGATAATTCGCGATCGCCTCCGTGGTGTGCTGGATGCGGTAGCTAAAGAAATAGGTTCCCTAACTCAGGGGCGTTCTTTGGTCGATTTGGTATTAAACGGTCACGCCCACTGCTTGGAACATCTGGAGACAATGGATACAGGACACGCTGATTCTCATATCCACTGGATTGTTTGTGGCGGTAGCGGCTTTAGTTTGCGCCGCCAGCGGACTGAGGGAGCAGATTTGAGAGAGACTTTTGGCAATGAAAATAGATTAGTGGCGCGATCGCATCTCTTCATTGGTCGCAACGGTGAAGGTTCTCAGAAGCGGCGACCTTACTCAGGTTTACGCATTGACGTTAAAGGTGATGGTCATCCCAAGTTCATTGTTCGTCCCTTGGTTGCCGAATGGTATCAGCGGCAATGGCATCATCGTGAACTTGAACCCTTGATTATCTAGTAACATACTTCTCGAAATATTGGCCCCATAAATATAAATAGAGACGCAATTATTGCGTCTCTACAAATCGCCTATTTAGCCTTCTGAAGTGTTAATTGCATCCAGCAAAAAGGATGATGTTAATTAAATTATTCCTGGGCCTCTACCGCGTTTGTCACCTTTATCGGTCAACTTCCCTTCCTCGTCCTGATTTACTTCTCCGAGTTCTTCAACGCGTTGGGCGGTATCTTCTGCTGCTTGTTTGCGTGCATCGCCCGGTTCTTCGTAGTACATTTCCGGTTCAACTGCATAGTTGTTCAACAAACCTTCTTTGTCCACGGTGTATCCATCAGTAGTGCGTACACTTCCTGGATCAGTTTGGTCATCCGTAGGGGCATCTGCCTCCCTTTCTTCTGTGGGGAGTGTTTTGTAGAGATTTCCTTCTCTTTCCATTCGAGCAGCTGTTTCCGCTGGGATAATTCCGCGATCGTATGTATCTACTTCAGCTCGGTCAGATGAATCTATATCTCTCTTAACTGCTTCATTAGCCATAATTTATGTCCTCGTTAAAGAATCTAT
This sequence comes from Nostoc sp. NZL, assembly GCF_015714705.1. Taxonomy (NCBI): domain Bacteria; kingdom Bacillati; phylum Cyanobacteriota; class Cyanophyceae; order Nostocales; family Nostocaceae; genus Nostoc; species Nostoc sp. NZL. The sequence goes on from NZ_WBKL01000066.1 coordinate 2,177, forward strand.
TAAATAACTTCAAAACCTAGATTAGGCTGTTTTTCATTTCCGTTCTACTATCTTTAGAAGGGATTTTAACCTAAATATAATGTTATGTTCTCTATCTTTTGATGTATCCGAAAGATTAAGATTAAGTCCGGTTAAATACTTGTAATTTACCTTCATTAACAAAACAAGGGGCATTAAGCCCCTTATCAAAGTAGACAAACTTCCATTCCAGTAAACTAGTTTAATGGTTTGGAAATTTATTCGCCTACAAATTGGTTTTTCAGCGATTGAATTTCATCGGCTAATTCTTGCCGAGTTGAAGCTTTAAGTAGATAACGAGAAATAAACCAAGTGGCGTAACCAATACCAATTAACTCAAAAGTCGGTGATAGTAGCGGAATATCATTGATTGCATCGAGTAGTGCTAGTACTACTTTGGCCGTAACAATCGCCGCCAGAATTAAACCAACAGTTGTTAGAGGTTGCCTATAGTCTTGAAAAAATCGACCTAAGTATTCGGGGAATTGCTCCAAAAATTGAGAAACTTGTCTGCTAATTTGCTGCCATTGTGATTCAGGTTCAGGTGCTGGTGGTAACTTTGGCAAGTTTGCAGTATCTGTACCTTCAAGTGCTAGCGTACCTTCTGAGAAGGAGGCATTAATGGATTCACGTTGCTGTTGTTCAGTTTCCATAGTTTTATTTTCGGCAATTACAAGAGTTTCTATAACTGACTGATCGTCAATAAATATAATTATTCAGGTCGTCAGTTGTCAATTATTAATGGTCAGTAATAAGTATAACTGACCACTAAAACTGAGTAGAGGCATCTAAATTTATTTATGATTTATTTATGCCTACATACTCACTTGGATTTATTGTTAACTGCCTTAGCTTTGTGGAGGGGCAACAGTTGCTTTAACAACTACAGTTTTAACACCTTTAATTTCTTTAGCTAAACGTTCAATTTTAGCCAATTCCTGCTGATTGTTCACAGTTCCTGCGACAGTGACAGTTCCATCATCTGCTGCATCAACTGTTAGTTGACCCTTGGGTATGTTTGCCTCCAACTTGGAGCGAACTTCACTTGCTAGGTCACCTGTAGCTCTTTGTGTATCGCCGCCAGTGGCATTATTCCGCTGTTCGCGGGCGCGAATATCAGCATCAAGTTGTCTTCTGCGAACTTCACTTTGAGCGTCTTGTTGAGCCGCTTGTGTTGTTTGTGCAGTTGGTGCTTGTGGAGCTTCGTCAGGAGCGGGCGCAGTCACAGTTGTTTTAGAAGCGTTATCACAAGCCGCAACACCAAAAACTAGAAGGCAACTAATTAAGAAAGGAGTTAGCTTTTGCATATGTTTAATTCTGAATCGGAAAGTGAAATTTGTGGAGTTTGTTGATATTCACGGCATAAGTGAGGAGCAAAGCTTTTATTTACTTGCTCCTGTAATTTCAGGAAATTGGTGTGAGTGACAACTAGCTTGGGTTAGAGCGTTTCATCCCGACGGTCAACAATGACTACAGCAGGATCGTCTCTATGAAGGTCTGTTGAGTAATTGGTGCGATCGCTAACTGCGGTATCATGATGAGTCACTCGGTCTAAACCTGAGCGATGTTCGCCTAAATCAGTAGCATCATAGGTGGCAAATTCTTCAATACCGCGACGGTTGAGAATTGCTTCTGCTTGGTGGATTTCAGCTTGCGTACCATCGATAATTACCAAGTAGTCGCCTCTTTGGAAGCGATCATTATATACTCGCGCCTTGTCTTCAGGAATTCCCAAGCCAACGAGTCCGCCAACAAGACCCCCAGCTGCTGCACCAATCGCACCGCCAGCCACTGTTGATGCCAAAGCGGTCGCTGCTGCACCCCCTGCAATCACAGGCCCGACTCCAGGAATCGCTAAAGTTCCAAGACCAACTAATAAACCAGTCAAGCCACCTAGTACACCACCTGTAGCGGCTCCAGCTTTTACACCCTCGTCTGCTTTATTTCCTGTCCCGACATTTTTATCTACATCTACACCAGCGATCCCATGACCGCTTGTATCTTTGGCAATGATGGAGACTCTACTTAAAGGAAAACCTGCATCTCGTAATTCTGTTAGTGCTGCTTCTGCATCTCGGCGATGAGAAAATACTCCAATCGCGCGTCTGGCAACACTACTATGAGCCACATTAGAAGTTGGAGCGACATAATCCACATTTGCAGTTCTAGCATCTGGGTTGTCATAAATGCCAAATTCTTCGACACCCCGCTGATGTAGAATTGCTTCTGCTCTAGCAATTTCTGTATCTGTACCATCTAGGATCACTAAATAGTGTCCTCGTCTCACGCGTTCGTCGTAAACTCTGGCTCGTTCTTCAGGAATTCCTAAACCAATCAATGCACCAAGCAAACTACCAGCTACTGCACCAATACCAGCTCCCGCGAGAGTAGTAGCTAAGGTGGTTGCTGCGGCTCCAGCTAGCATAATTGGCCCAATTCCAGGAATTGCCAAAGTACCAAGACCGACTAATAAGCCAGTCAATCCGCCCAAAGCACCGCCTGTAGCTGCTCCGACTTTAGCGCCTTCGTCAGATTTATCACCGACGCGATCGCGCACTTCAGCACCAGCAATATCATCTCTGTCTCCATCTTGGGTAATAACAGAGACTCTGTTCATGTCAAAGCCAACTTTTTTTAATTCATGTAGCGCATGTTCAACATCTCGACGATGAGAAAATACACCTACAGCACGTTTATGTACACCTACAACCATTATTTTGTCTCCTCAGCAAAAATCAATTATTCACTAATTTATAGCTCCTAATAACCTTTATTAATACATGTTTTTATTTCCTTTTCATCAATCGCTTGGAAGAATTTTTTTCTCTATCATTAGACATAGGTGTTTTTATCTAAAGTTAGTAAAAATATTTAAGTATCAAATAAATTATGTCTTATAAAACCAGATGTTAACTACTATATTTTCCTGTAAAATTAGTTTTTTAGATAACTGAATCTCACCCAAAAAATATCTATTGAATATAAGCTAATACAAAGATGTAGAACTATATTTAGGTTTAAGTTCATGGATAACATACTTTATAAGACAATACGCTTGGGTTAAGGCTTAACTTTTTGTCAAACAAACTCAATTTTTTAACGAACCGCAAAGTACGCAAAGGGCACAAAGGAAGAGAAGAAAGAGAAAAAAGGGAAGAGAGAAATGCTTAACTGAACTGTATTGCTTTATAAGAATAAAATTTATTGATCAGAATTAGGTTGGATATTCTGACCTAAAAAGTAGAGAATTTCAGGCTTTATACCCCTTGGTTCTCTTCATCAAGCTGGGTTAAGCTCTATTTTCTAAAATAGATTGGGGTATTGTTCAAGTAAAAAATAACACCAATTCTAGTTTAGATAATTTTATAAAATTGTGAAAAAGTTATTAAAATATATATTGTTTTATTTAATTTTTAACTAATAAAACAATAATATTCTTTTCTAAAATACGACTTTTGGCAAACCAACTTCTTACCTAAGAAAGTGTCAGATTATATAACTGACAATTAAATTGAGAAGTAAGCCATTTTATAAATGGTTATTTAAATGAGAGCAAGTGAGAAAATTCTATGTTTCAAAGTGTTTTAACTATTTGGGGATGGAACTGGCTGCCTTTGGGATTAGCGCCAATAACTTTAGCCCAGGAAGTACTAACGCCAGAAGAAGCATCAGTTCTTTTTTCTGGCCCTAAATTTTTGGTAGCATTGGTGGCTGGGGTCTTAATGGCATTTGCCTTTCAATTGTTATTCACAAACTTTTCAGTCGCTGTAGGAATTTCATCTTGGGAAATTGATTCAGATTCTGATGATGAATCAGAAAGTTTGGGTAGTAAAATTCGTAATGTTCAAACCAAGGTTGGTTCTTGGGCATTAATAACCGCTAGCATTGCATTATTTATTGCTTGTTTTCTAGCGGTAAAACTTAGCTTAATCGAAAGTGCATTTCTAGGATCAATTATCGGTGTAGTCATCTGGTCTACCTATTTCTCACTAGTAATTTGGTTAGGTTCATCGGCAGTAGGTTCTTTAATTGGTTCTATTGCTAATACTGTTACTTCTGGTTTTCAAGCTCTGATGGGTACAGCAACTGCTGGTATTGGTGCTAATACCGCGAAAAAACAGTTGGTTTCTACTGCTGAAGATATTACAGCCGCAGTCCGGCGGGAATTAACTTCAGGTTTTGATCCTGAAGAGATTAGAAATACGCTTCAAAGTTCCTTAGGTTCTTTGGAATTGCCAAAGCTGGACATCAAAGAAATTCGGAGTCAATTTGACCAGTTGCTTAAAGATACAGATTTGCAATCTGTTGCTAATAGCGACCTATTGCAAAACATTAATCGCCAAACATTTGTTGATTTAATCAGCAATCGTACAGATTTATCTAAAGAAGATATAAATCGCATTGCTGATCAATTTGAAGGCGCTTGGCAACAAGCTTTAAACCGCAAAAATCCCACAGAACAAGTAATTAATTTGCTCAAGTCTGCTACTCCCGAAGAACTGAATTCAGAGCAATTAGGGGAACGGCTTCAAGAACTGGTTACAGTCGGAGGTGGTAATGGCAAGCAAAGTAATGGTGTAATGAAACAAGCTATGCGATATGGCTTGAGTGCTGCTGTACCAGCAGTCTTGGATCGGGTAAACCTTTCCAATATAGATGTGAACAAAATTACAACTCAGTTGCAAAAGCTGAAAGAAAAAGTTCAAGATGTCGATGTCGATCAAATCACAGAACAACTTCAAAAGCTTAGAGAGCAAGCAACTGAGCAAGTATCTGCAAGATTGCCAATATCGCTTGAAAACACGATTAAGGCAGATGTAGAAGACTACATATTAAATTCCTTTCCTTGGCATTTTAACCGCATTACCCTAAGAGATGAATTTAAAGAAGTCATCTATGATGTGAATGCAGATCCAACAACTGTGAGACGCGAGTTGGAAGAACTGAATCAAGAATATTTCGCCAACTTGCTAAACCAACGGGGTGATATCAGCGAAGCCAGGGTGAAAGAAATCGCTGAACAAATGGAGAGCGATCGCCAGGAAGTTTTAGAAACTGTAAAACAGGCCCAAGCGCGAGAAAAAGGGCAAGATTTTCGCAGCCGCATCGAAGATTATCTGCGTTCGACGGGGAAAGAAGAACTCAACCCTGAAGGTATTGAACGCGACTTTGCCAGATTGGTGGAAGATCCACAAGCTGGCTTTGAAGATTTAACTAGCCGCTTCGGGCAATTTGACCGCGATACTTTTGTACAATTGCTCCAGCAACGTCAAGATATCAGCGAAGAAGAAGCTAACAATATTGTTAGTCAACTCGAACGCAACCGCGATAATTTCTTAAATCGTGCTAGAGAATTGCAAGAACAAGCAAAAGCTAGAGCCGATGAACTACGCCAAAGAGTTGAAGACTATCTGCGGAATACTAATAAAGACGAACTAAATCCCGAAGCTATCAAACGTGAGTTTAGAGTTTTATTAGACGATCCGCAAGCCGGAATTAGCCAATTGACTTCACGCTTATCGCAATTTGACCGGGATACACTGGTACAATTGCTCACTCAGCGTCAAGATTTGAGCGAAGAACAGGTAAACCAAATTCTCGATCAGATCGAAGCAGTCCGAGATAGTATTTTGCAAGTACCGCAACAAGCGAGAGAACAGTACGAAAAAACGACAAAAGCGATCGCAGACTACCTCCGCAATACCAATTTGGAAGAACTTGATCCCGAAGGAATCAGAGCCGATTTGGAAAAATTACTCGATGATCCTAAAGCAGGAGCATTAGCATTGCGCGATCGCTTGTCTCACGTTGATCGAGAAACCCTGGTTAAACTTGTGAGTCAACGGGGAGATTTGAGCCAAGAGCAGGTTAATCAGATCATTGATCGGGTACAAGATGCGATTGGTGATATTGTGAGAGCGCCACGCCGTTTAGCAAAACGTACCACTCAAGTAGCTCTAGATTTTGAAGGCAATCTTGAAGATTACCTGCGAAATACTAACAAAGAAGAACTCAACCCAGAAGCAATTAAACGCGATTTGCAATTGCTGCTGTCTTCTCCCCGCGCTGGAATTGGGAGTTTAAGCGATCGCGCCTCCAAATTTGACCGATCGACAATTGTGGCCCTGTTATCTCAACGGGAGGATATCTCAGAAGAGGAAGCTAACCGAATTGTGGATCAAATTGAGTCTGTGCGGAGTTCGATTGTCGAACAATTCCAGCAGATCCAGCAGAGAGTGCAATCAGTACTTGATGGAGTTTTTGCTAGAGTTCGTAACTATCTCAACTCGTTGGATCGTTCGGAACTCAACTATGAAGGCATTAAGCAAGACTTTGCTAAAGTATTCGACGATCCGCAAGCTGGATTTGAAGCGTTGCGCGATCGCCTCAGTCAATTTGATCGTGACACCTTAGTTGCTGTCATCAGTTCTCGTGAGGATATTTCTGAGAGCGATGCTAACCGCATTATCGACCAAATAGAAGCGGCACGGGATGGCGTACTGCAACGAGCCGAACGCATCCAGAAAGAAACGCAAAAACGCCTGAAAGCAATCCAAGAACAAACTAAAAAGCAAGCACAAGAAACCAAAAAAACTGTTGCAAATGCTGCATGGTGGTTATTTGGCACAGCTTTAACTTCCCTTGCAGCCAGTGCGATCGCTGGTGCGATCGCTGTCACTGGGATAACTCTACCTGGGTAAAATACCTCCGTCATTAGGAATTTTGACAAAATACAAAGTGGTATTCAGGCTTTAAATCTGAATGCCACTTTTCTTTTCTATCAGCAATCAAACTCTCGTAACAATTCCATAATTTAGGCAAAAAATCCTTGAAAATCTTGTTTTTATTCTTTTTCAAAAGTTTAGTTACTCTCTAAATTTTTCTGCCGGAAGATAGAAGATTTAGGGCAAACATATATTAAAGCTACTGGCTTCGCTAGAAGCCAGGGAAAACAGAGTAAAAAACTTTGGCAAAGCCAGACTTAATCCCTTTTTGCAATCACTTGCTTCAAATATGTACAATTTCCTGAAGTTGTTACCAATCAAGATTTATGCTGCAATAAAGGAAACACATCTTAAATCGGCGCACCTCTTATAGTATTAAGGTATAGCCATAAAAGGAACAACCACAGTTAAATTTAAATTACTTCGTCTAAGGTAGTTTTAACTATATTTATTCATAAAAATACTATGGGCAATAGTCCGTAGGTGTAACCAGTAGTCACCAGATATTGAGAACCTCATTGATTAGATGGGGCATATAATAGATGAACAATGATGAGTGTAACCTTACAGACTGTAAGCAGGCAGAAGAGGCACTGCAACAGCAAATTCAATGGCAGCGATTGGTGATGGCAATTGCCCAGCGCATCCGCCAGAGTTTGAATTTGGACAAGGTTCTGAATACGACCGTAACTGAAGTACGTCAGCTCCTAGAAGTAGATCGAGTGTTCATGTATCAGTTTGAACCAGACTACGGCGGGGTAGTGGTGGTAGAGTCTGTTGATGATCATTGTATTTCTACCCTGAATACCCAAGTCAAAGACACTTATTTTATGGAAACTCATGGCGAGGAGTACAGACAAGGGCGCATTCAAGCGATCGCAGATATTTATACAGCAGGTTTGACTGAATGCCACCGCGATTTACTTATTCAGTTCCAAGTCAGGGCAAACTTGGCAGTCCCGATCTTGCAAGGAAAAAAATTATGGGGATTATTAGTTGCCAACCAGTGTGCAGCACCCCGACAGTGGCAGACTTGGGAAATCGATTTACTTAAACAATTGGCAATACAAGTAGGCATTGCCATCCAGCAATCTCAACTGTATGAGCAGGTAAATACTGAACTTGTTGAACGCAAGCGAGTGGAATCTGGTTTAAGAGCACGTGTGCGCCAGCAGGCAGCCGTGGCTAAATTGGGTCAGTTAGCTCTAGCGAATATAGACCTTTACGCATTAATGGACGAAGCCGTTGTCCTGATTAATCAAAGCCTTGAGGTTGAGTACAGTAAAGTTTTGGAAGTGCTTCCTGATCAGAACACCTTACTGTTGCGATCGGGAGTCGGTTGGCAATCAGGGCTGGTGGGAAATTTCAAATTAGAATTAGGTGGAGGGAATGAGACTCAGGCCTCCTATACACTACTTTCCAGTGAGCCAGTAATTGTTGGTGACCTTGCCAAAGAAACGCGGTTTCAAGGGCCACCTTTATTGATTGACCACTCAGTAATCAGTGGCATTAGCGTCATCATTCAGGGTCAAAAACAACCTCTTGGTGTCTTAGGCGCACATACAACTAGATATCGAGAGTTTACCCAAAATGATATTCATTTTTTGCAAGCGATCGCTAATGTGTTGGCTATGACCATTGAGCGCAAATGGGCAGAACAGAAAATCCGCGAACAAGCAGCTTTACTAGATATCGCTTCTGATGCGATCGTTGTACGAAATTTTCAAAACCAAATCTTATTCTGGAATCAAGGTGCAGAACGTCTGTATGGTTGGGAAGCTCATGAGGCTTTGGGAAAGAACCTTGAGGAGCTGCTGTGCAAAAAAAGCCCACAGCAACTGCAAGTGGCTTTAACAAATGTTACTGACTTTGGCTTATGGCAAGGTGAGTTACATAAAGTGACAAAGTGCGGCAAAGAAATTATCGTGGAAAGCCGATGGACACTGATGCGTGATGAAGCAGAGCAACCAAAATCCATCCTCTCCGTTGATACCGACATCACAGAGAAAAAACAACTCCTTGCTCAATTTCTCCGTACCCAGCGCCTAGAGAGTCTTGGTACGTTGGCAAGTGGTATTGCCCACGACCTCAACAATATCCTAACGCCCATTTTGTCTTCAGTAGAAATGTTAGCGCTCAAACTTCCCAATCTGGATGCACGTAATTATCAACTACTGAAACTTCTCGAAGATAACTCTAAACGTGCGGCGGATTTGGTCAAGCAAATTCTGACTTTTTCTCGTAGGTCTGAAGGCAACGGTATTTCTTTACAAATAGAACACTTACTTCTAGAAATCGATCAAATAGTCAAAAGCACATTTCCCAAATCGATCACAATTATCAATAATCTACCTAGACATCAACTCTGGACTATCTTGGCAGATCCGACTCAAATTCATCAGGTGTTAATGAATTTGTGCGTCAACGCTCGTGATGCCATGCCCAAGGGTGGCACACTATATATGTCTGCGGAGAATTTATTCGTTGATGAAAATTTTGCCAAAAGGAATCTAAATGCTCAAGTGGGCCCCTATATACTGATAACTATTTCAGATACAGGATTTGGGATTCCTCCACTAATTTTGGAGCGAATTTTTGAACCCTTTTTTACAACCAAAGAACCAGGAAAAGGCACTGGCTTAGGTTTGTCAACTGTGATTGGGATTGTCAAAAACCACAACGGTTTTGTGAAAGTGTCTAGCGAGATAGGCAAAGGTTCTCAATTTCAAGTTTATCTACCAGCTATAAACAAAAGTGCAAAGCAGCAAGCAGAGAACTTGGAATTGCCCAACGGCAACGGAGAATTAATTCTAGTTGTAGATGATGAAGCCGCTATCCTAGAGATTAGCAAAACTTTGCTTGAAGACCACAACTATGAAACTCTGACAGCTATTAACGGCATCGAGGCAATCTCATTGTACGCCCAGCATAAAAATCAAATTAGTATGGTGTTGATGGATATGATGATGCCATCAATGGATGGGTTAACTGCCATTAACATAATGCAACAAATGAACCCACAAGTAAAAATTATGGGCATCAGTGGCACAGTGACGGACAGTCAGACAGTCGAGGCTGCTAATGCTGGCATCAATATATTTTTGAGGAAGCCTTACACTTTCCATGAATTATTACACGCTATTAATGACTTCTTAAATCAGTCATAATCTCAGGGTAAGTCGTCCAGAAAAATTCAATTTGCTTTTTACTTCTTAATCTTTGTTCTTAGATAAGGAATGTAGTATAAAATACGTAAAAGACAGAATATTACTTCCGTGCTTTCCTTAATAATGGGCAACAGCTACTTTGACTTGCAGGTATCTCAGTTTGGCTAATTAACAGGCTTATACACGCTAAATGTGAATGACACATCTTTAGAAAATCATGCATCTTTAATGATTTGATTTCATGTGTTCTGGTGTAGGCAGTTTATGATGGCTACTTAGATTATGGCGATCGCAAAAGTTTTCCTTTCAGTAACTTTTTCTTAAAAATAAAATATAGTACCCCGCAGGGTACTATTATCACCTTGTTATTCCGAATACAGTAAGAAAGTCTTCAAAAGACTACTATTACATCCGAGAAAATCTCCTTCTGTCTAAGAACCTGGTTTTTGAATCAGCGAAGACATCAGACATAAGAAGAAAATATGATTCTTGGCACAAATTTTGATGCCAACATCATTGATATATGCGGTACTTCTCAAACCTTCAGACTTGACAGCAACAACCTGCCTCAATCAGGTCTGATCTGTCTGTTTATTTTTCTTCCTCTTTCCTCGTGAGGAAGTTATTTTATCGACTCTATAAATTAAGGAGAACTTATTATGTCGATTTTCAACGGTACCAACGGTGCTGACAACTTACCTCTATTTGGTTTTGATCCAGATCCAGGTGTTGCTGATATCTTCAACGGATTTGGCGGTAACGATATTATCTCCGCTTTTAACACCAACGATACAATTAATCCAGGAAGCGGACGTGACTCAACTAACGCAGGTGCTGGTAACGATCGCATCATTGATGACGACTTTGTAAACTTCGATAATCATAATGGTGGAACAGGTATAGACACGATTGATTATTCAGGTGTCACCTTCGCTTCCGGGGTAACAATCAACCTGGCAACAGGTTTAACATCCGTTACTGGTGGTAATACTGAAATTATCAGTAACTTCGAGAACGTCGAAGGCAGCCAGGGAGGTGAGACAATCGTTGGTTCCTCTGGTAATAACGTTCTCAACGGCAATGGCGGCAACGATACAATTAACGGCGGTAGTGGCAACGATACAATTAACGGCGGTAGTGGCAACGATAGCCTTGTTGGTAGTATTGGCAATGATAGCCTTGTTGGCGGTAGTGGCAATGATACCCTCAGAGGCGGTAGTGGGAACGATACCCTCAACGGTGGTACAGGTGCCGACAACATGGATGGAGGTGACAACAATGACCTCTACATCGTAGACAGCATTTTTGATGTTGCTTCCGAGGTATTTGGTGATGCTTTAGGTGGTATAGACACTGTACAGTCTTCAGTGAGCTACACCCTGAGTACTAACTTGGAAAACCTGACTTTGACGGGAATTGCAACAATTAACGGCACAGGTAACGCCCGAAACAACGTCATCAACGGCAACAGTGCCAATAATGTGCTGTCCGGGTTGGATGGTAACGATACTATTAATGGGGGCGCTGGGGTTGACTCAACCAACGGCGGCAGTGGTAATGATCGCATCATTGATACCGACTTTGTGACTTTCGACGTTCATAATGGTGGATCTGGCGTTGACACAATTGATTATTCAGGTGTTACCTTCGGTTCCGGGGTAACAATCAATCTGGCAACTGGCTTAACATCTGTTAGTGGTGGCAATACTGAAACCATCATTAACTTCGAGAATGTTGAGGGCAGCCAAGGCGGTGAGACGATTATTGGCTCCTTTGCAAATAATGTCCTAGACGGCAATGGCGGCAACGATACCATTAACGGTGGTGCTGGCAACGACATCCTTATTGGTGGTAGTGGGACAGATCGCCTCACTGGAGGATCGGGTAACGATATTTTCGATTTCAACTCACTTTCTGAGAGTCAACCTGGCTTCGCACGGGATGTAATCACTGACTTCGCTGGAAACGGTATCTTTGCAGGCGATCAAATTGATCTATCTACCATCGACGCTAACTCCATTCTTGCAGGCAACCAAGCCTTCACTTTCATTGGGTCTGGTGCATTCTCCGCAGTCGGTCAAGTCCGTTATTCAGGAGGTATTCTTCAAGCTAACACCGATTTCGATTTTGCCGCCGAGTTGGAAGTGCAGCTTGTAGGAGCACCAGGACTAGTAGCAAGCGACATTATCGTTTAATTAGTAATAATCTAACAGTCTGGATTCAATATCAAGTTAGATTCACTCATAATTCCCGCTAGAAACCCACCCCGCTAAAGCTACGCTTTTGCTCTCCTAAAAGCCTGCTTTTAGGGGTGTTTTTCTGATGGCAATTAGCCGAACGGTGAACTAGAGAAAATTATCAATGCTTTCTCATGTTCGATCGTGCCGCGTATACATGAGAAAATCAGGTAATACAATCGCAACAGTTGCGACGATGCCAGGGAAGGAAAAAAGATGTCGGAGAATTTGAGAAGCCAAATTGTGACGCAAGGGGTGCAGCGATCGCCTAATCGGGCTATGCTACGTGCAGTTGGTTTTAAAGATGAAGATTTCAATAAAGCCATTGTCGGTATTGCCAACGGCTACAGTACGATCACTCCCTGTAATATGGGGATAAATCTACTGGCACAAAGGGCAGAAGTTGGAATTAAAACCGCCGGGGCGATGCCGCAAATGTTCGGCACGATTACCATTAGCGATGGGATTTCGATGGGAACTGAAGGGATGAAATATTCCCTAGTGTCGCGGGAAGTCATTGCCGATTCCATTGAAACCGCCTGTACTGGCCAAAGTATGGATGGTGTACTAGCTATTGGCGGTTGTGATAAAAATATGCCTGGAGCAATGCTGGCGATCGCACGGATGAATATCCCTGCAATATTCGTTTACGGTGGGACAATTAAACCCGGTCACTACAATGGACGCGATTTAACTGTTGTCAGTTCTTTTGAAGCTGTTGGTCAATACAGTGCTGGAAAAATTGACGAAAAGGAACTATTAGAAGTTGAAGGTCGCGCTTGTCCTGGTGCTGGTTCTTGCGGGGGAATGTTCACAGCTAACACCATGTCTTCAGCATTTGAAGCACTGGGAATGAGTTTACCCTATTCCTCAACAATGGCGGCAGAAGATGCCGAAAAAGCCGACAGCACGGAAAAATCAGCATTTGTATTAGTCGAAGCCATTCGCAACCAAATCTTACCCCGCCAAATTATCACCCGCAAATCTATAGAGAATGCCATCTCTGTGATTATGGCCGTGGGTGGTTCGACGAATGCAGTGTTGCATTTCTTAGCGATCGCCCGCGCCGCTGATGTAGAGTTGACTATAGACGACTTTGAAACTATCCGCGCCCGTGTTCCCGTTTTGTGTGATTTAAAACCTAGTGGTAAATATGTCGCTACAGATTTGCACAAAGCTGGTGGCATTCCCCAAGTAATGAAGATGCTACTTGTGCATGACTTATTACACGGTGATAGCCTCACCATTAGCGGTCAAACAATTGCAGAGATACTGGCAGATATCCCAGAAGAACCATCTGCCAATCAAGATGTGATTCGTCCTTGGAATAACCCGATGTATGCTCAAGGACATTTAGCCATCCTCAGAGGTAATCTGGCAACAGAAGGGGCTGTCGCCAAAATTACCGGGGTGAAGAAACCAGTAATTACCGGCCCCGCACGGGTATTTGAATCGGAAGAAGCCTCTTTAGCTGCAATTTTGGCCGGTAAGATTCAAGCTGGTGATATTCTAATTATCCGCTACGAAGGGCCTAAGGGCGGCCCTGGAATGCGCGAAATGTTGGCTCCCACTTCAGCAATTATCGGTGCTGGCTTAGGTGATGCTGTGGGATTAATTACCGACGGACGCTTTTCTGGCGGTACTTACGGCATGGTAGTTGGTCATGTTGCTCCAGAAGCGGCAGTTGGTGGTGCGATCGCTCTTGTAGAAGAAGGCGATAGTATTACTATTGATGCACCTGCTCGTTTGTTGCAGTTGAATATATCTGAAGAAGAATTGGCCCGTCGTCGTGCCAACTGGCAACCTCCCGCTCCGCGTTACACTAAAGGCGTGTTGGCGAAATATGCCAAATTGGTATCTTCTAGCAGTATTGGTGCTGTAACAGATTTAGATTTGTTTTAGTTAACCCGATTATGATGTGAACTACCTACACTGACCTGATGGTACAGTGTAGGCTTTTCAATTCAATCAAATTATGGAATATCGGATATAACACCCCAGAGTAGATAACCTTAAGAAAGCTCTAGCGGGGGCAAAATTTCGGCGAGAGGAATGGAAGCGGTGTCTTTAGTATACTTTTCGACTTTTCAAACATCCTTTTAACAGGCTACACAGTCCAGATTTTCCAGTCGAGGATGCAACGGGAAAGATTGAGTTTTTACCATCAGCCGATCACACTTACTCATTCTTTTATTTCAAAATAGCGATCGCATTAATGAGTGTATAAATTAGCCAAAACAATCTTTGATCTAATTCTTGGCTGTTTCAATTTTGTCAGTAATTTTTAATTTTTACTTGTTAAAGGAATACAGATCGTAAACTCTGTCCCATATCCTGGGGTAGAATCAACTTCAATAGTTCCTGCGTGTTTTTCTACGACAATTTGATAGGCGATCGCCATTCCTAATCCGATGCCTTTGCCAACAGGTTTAGTAGTGAACATATAGTCAAATACCCGTTGCTTAATATCTTCTGACATGCCAATACCATTATCGTGAAACTGAATAATTGCGTAATGGCTTGATTCATCAACTTGGGTTTGGATCTTAATTTGATTGAGGTTAGTTTTAAGATCCTCAAAACTCCGTTTTTGGCTGGCTTCTTCGAGTGCATCGATCGCATTTGCCAGAATATTCATAAACACCTGATTGAGTTGTCCTGCGTAGCATTCAACTAGTGGCAAATCTCCGTATTTCTTAATGATCTGAATTTCTGCTTGGTCAGCCGTGGCTGTTAGGCGATGATTCAGAATCATCAGAGTGTTATCTAATCCTTCATTAATGTCTACAAATTTCATATCTGCTTCATCAAGGCGCGAGAAATTACGCAGCGACAGCACAATCTGACGAATGCGCTTGGTTCCCACTTGCATTGATGCCATTAGCTTGGGTAAATCTTCTGCCAAAAATTCAATATCAAGGTCTTGGGCGCGATCGCGAATTTCTGGTGTAGGATTTGGGTAGGTTTGTTCATAAAGCTTTAGCAAATCGAGGATACCTGCGCTGTATTCACTGGCATGGTTGAGGTTGGCATGAATAAAATTGGCGGGATTATTGATTTCATGTGCCACCCCAGCAACCAATTGTCCCAAGCTAGACATTTTTTCGGTGTGGATGAGTCGAGCTTGGGTATTTTGCAATTCTTTCAAGGTTTTGCTGAGTTGCTGTGCCTGTCGGCTGGAAACCAAGGCGCGATCGCGAATCTGCTCATATAGTTGCACCTGTCGCCATGCACTGATCAATCCAACCACTAGCAATCCTCCCAAAACCGTAGCCAACAGGTTCAACGCCTGCAATGGTGATTCAATATTTTCTTGTGGCACAACTAAAGCTACCGACCAATTTGCTTCTCTGAGGGGAGTGTAAGCAACATAGCTCCACTTCCCATCCAGTTGAGCCAATTCAATATTTGTGCGTTTAGCCACCATTTGTTGAGTAATTTCAGCTAACCTGGAATTGGGTGAGTTGAGGAAACTCTGGGCAACTTTTTCAGGTGTGCCAATTAGTTCCGTGTCGGGATGGGCGATGGGAACTCCTTGAGAATTCAGCGCAAAGGCATAGCTGCCCTTGCCTTGATGTAAATTGCTAATCGCTTCAACTACTCGGTTAATCAGAATTCCTCCCATTAACACACCTGCCGGCTTTGTGCCTGTTTCGGCAGGAATCGGCGAACTAATCTGAATTTGTAACTGATTGCTTGTGCGTCCAAGAATTGGATTGGCAGCTACGGTTTCACCCGCCATACTTCGCTGAAAAAATTCTCGATCTTTAACATTGAGACGACTCCCTTGAGTGTTAATTAATACACCATCTGGTGTGCTCAACGCCATGAGTAAAAACGTTTGCAGCCGCTTCACCTCAGATTGCAATTGACATCCTCCCGGCGCTAATCAGGAGTACCTGATATAGCGGGGGATTCCAAAGATCGCTCTTTGGACTTCCTCTTTCCGCGACCCGACTTACTTGGAGGAGTTTCCTCACCCACGCAGAGGTCGATGTCTCCAGAGGCGATTAACGTTCCTGTGTGCCCCACAGTACGGAGTCCAATTTCAAGAATATTCAGCGCTGCATTATGG
>NZ_WBKL01000072.1:0-49115 GCF_015714705.1 Nostoc sp. NZL
CCTCTACCTTGGCAGAAGCCTCTCGAAAAATTAACCCCTGGAAGAGTTGCTCAAGCTATGGGTGGAGTTTTTGCGGTGATTGGTACTCCAGCCCAACCACCCAAATCTCGCGGAAAGTCTCCAGGCTGGAAGACGGATCAACCACGTAAACGTAGAATTCGCTACCCCATAGTTAAAAAAACTACAACCAAGCCCCGCAAAGAGCAATCAGAATCTGCTTAGTAGTGTAGATTTTCATCTCTGAAGTCTGTTTCTTTTCAACTCAGCGTTGCTGAGTCTTTTCTTGTTGCCTAGTCTAAACTCCAGGAGGAACTACCATAATTCTTTCCTTATTGGAATAATCTTTACAGCCCTAACTAGGGAGTTACTTTCCAGAAGCGAATCAAGCCAGCTTTTTCGTCATGAATACGCTGTTCGGGTCATGAATGTAGTCAGCGAAGGGGCCTCGGTACTCGAACCCATACCGTATCCCGCTGTGAATAACTTTTACCAAAAACTTAAGTTACGCAACAGAATTACTGCTGCCACTAGCTACACCTTGCGATGTAATATCGTACCGCATATGAGTGGGAACCGCTATAGTTGAATTTAATTACCAAATATTATTGCCCTGCTGTAAATACTCACCTCGCCAGCTCATACATAATCACTTTTCCTTTCCAATTTTCTTCCACAAATACCAAATACTCACCATTTGAACGACGAAAAGCGCGGATACCGTAAGGTATATCAATCCAGCCACTTTCGCCGCCAACTTCTGGGCCTGGTTTTAACTGTTGTACTTGTGCTCCCGTCTTGGCATTGTAGACATATACCTCGGCGGTTTTAACTGTCACGGCAAATACATAATCTCCCGCCACACTCATAGCCGCCGTGGACACTTCGCGTTTGCCGGTGGTGTCGTAAGGAATTACAATCCGCCAACGAGGAGTACGATTTCCTTTACTCCAATTGTCAAAACGGGCAATCTCAGATCCAGCAACTCCAGCATCGTCACCGAATGCAGGGTGAGCTACTGTAAAGCCTGACAAATACATACTATCTGTTTCGGGGAAATATTCGATCCGCCGCAAGTCGTTAAATATGTTGGGAGTAGTTTGCTTTTCCATCGAACTATAGCTGTAGATGGGGTTGCCTTTAGGATCTATTCCCTGTAAAGGATAGTGGCGAATGCCATCTTCTGTTCGTAAAGCTTTCCAAACATCTCCTTTGCTGTCTACCCACCAGCCGCCGATATAAGGATAATCTTTGCTGGTATCATATTCGTTCTTTTCAAATTTGCCATTACCGTTGCGATCGCGCCAGATCCATTCCCCTTTTTCTGGTTGATACGGTGGCCAATTTCCGGTGATAAATGGTTTATCAGCGCCATTGCTACCGACAAACATTCCTGCTGGTATAGCTACTTTACCATCTGTGCCTGGATTAAAACGATATATTTGCAGGAAGCTGTTATACATATCTGTGAGGAACAAAAACGGCTTCCCTTGGATGCGGCGAACAAAGGTTCCATCTGGCGATGTATGCAGACGGGGATCTTGAGGATATTTGAAAGCATTTAAGGTGTAGGCTTTGTAAGTCCATTGCTTACCAGCAGGCTTACTGTAATCCATTAGATAGTGTTCTTGTTTGGTGAATACATCTGCACCATCAGTTTTAGGATCGGCATCTGCATTATCGACGAATATCAATCCTAGCGATCGCCACATTAGTTTTCCCGATGGCGAAAATTTCCGCAAATCTGTTCCTGATTTGTTGAAACCATTACTATTTATATAGATATTGCCTGAAGCATCTGTACCAACTCCGGTAAGTCCATAAAGTTTTAAATCTTGAACTTCACCAGGAACTCCTGCATAGATACCGCCTTTCGCACCAAAACTACCCACCTGCGTCGGCTTATCTTTGATGTCATAAATCAACATTTGCTGACGCGGCCCATTTTCTGCCACTAACAGCTTACCTTGATGATTAATTGCGATCGCAGTTGGTTCAACAATATCTGCAATCTGTTGGGGTAATTGCTTTCCACTCGGCGAATAATGAAGAATCTTGGCAGGCTTACTACCATTTTTGCTTTGAATAATCCACAGATTTTTTTGTGGATCAATAGTTATTGCTCCGGGATTAGCAAAGGTAAAGCTGCGTAGTTCCTTCATCGTATCAGTATCATAGACACGAATCTGGTTGGTAGCAAAATCACTCACATACAACTCGCTTCCCACAGTTGCTAATCCAGTGACTTCACCTTTAGTACTGGTAATTAACATACTTTTATCCCAGCCACGCCCTTCAGGAAACGGTGCAGGTTTTCCCGACAAATCATAGCGTCTAACGCAATGCCAAGTTGTTCCTTCTGCTGGGTAATCTTCATTGGTTTTGCCCTTCGATCCCTGAGTCATGGCAATGTAAATATATTTACTATTTACTGTTACAGCTTTGCCACCTCCACGACTCCAGCCGTGAGTATCCCCAATAGCACCAATAACCTTACCATCCTTATAGATAGCTGCTTCCATTCCCGCCTCATCCCAATGGCTGTTAGTATAAACTGTGCCATTAGGGGCAATATACATTGCCTCAATATTGTTTTGTACCCGCAAATTTCCACTGCCAATCGTGTTACCTATCCACGATGTTTTATAGGTAGATGTGGATGTTCCCGTATTGTGTTGTATCGGACTTTCACTGGCAATAGTATTACTTATCGAGATTTCTTTGTGTGTAAGTGTGGGTGTTTCAGTATTGTTTTGTATCGGACTTTCACTGGCAATAGTATTACTTATCGACGATGTTTTGTAGATAAGCGTGCGTGTTCCAGTTGTCGCCCAGTCTGTTGTAATTCCAAGAGTAGTAACAATTACTCCAACAGTCAGACTGAGTAAAAAGTTGAAAGTTTTACTTTTTTGTATATATCTAATCTTAAATATTGTTTTGAGGTGCTGGTTGAGTCGGTGACGGAGTTTTATTAACTGCGTCAGTAATTTATTTTTCATATATTTTTTAAGCTTTTAATTATTTATATACAATCATTTTTTCGGTAATCCGCAAAAAATATAACTATTTTGAATTGGCTAAGATACAGGCTATCCATAGACATCACATTTAATAGCAAGTTTTACATAAGCTTTATAAAACTGACCTGATTATTTGAAATTTCAACTAATACATTTAAGGTATTAATATTTACCTATTATTTACTAGCTATGGTAAAAATTAATACAAAATAATTCTGAATTTATTACTTTTTATCAGCTTTTCTCTCTCCCTATATAGCATTCAACTTTCTTGATTGGCAGGTATCATATATGTCTAGTTAGGTGTTGTTTGGTTACTAAAAATACAGTTTCAATTCCTTGTTGACGTTGACATATAAATAGTTTATAAATTGGTGTTCTATACAAAAGCTCTTATTGATAATGTATATTTGAAAATTTTAGTGATTTCGGTTTGTATACAGATGTAGACGCGCACGACTGTGCGCCTGTTTTAATATATTTATAGGAAATACATCAATGGGAAATAAATCAGAAAACTTTGCTTCATCGTCTGCATCTATTCTCACCCTTGGATTGGGCTGGTTTCCCAAAAGTCCCGGTGGACTAGAAAGGTATATTTATGAACTAACTCATAAATTAGCAGCAAATCAAGACCAGGTTGAATTATGTGGAGTCGGTCTACCAGAGGCGGAAATAAATTCGCCAATTAAGCTGACTAATTTGGCTTCTGTTGATAGTGCTATTTGGCAAAGATTATGGTCAATTCGCACTAATTTCCAGAAAACAAGAATAAGCAAACCAGATGCTATTAATCTGCACTTTGCATTATATAGCTTTCCTATTTTAGATATTTTACCAAAGGGAGTACCAGTTACTTTTAACTTTCATGGGCCTTGGGCTTCTGAGAGTCAGCAAGAGGTAGTTAATAAAAATCTCAGTCTTTTGATCAAGCACTGGCTAATAGAAAAAAATACTTATAATCGCTGCGATCGCTTCATTGTTTTGAGCAAAGCATTTGGTAAAATTCTACATGATAAATATCAAGTACCGTGGAGCAAAATTAATATTATTCCTGGTGGAGTTGATATTAACTGGTTTCAGCCAAATTTATCACCCCAGGAGGCTTGTACAAAGTTAGGCTGGCCTAGTAATCGCCGGATAATATTTACATCCCGCCGCTTAGTACATCGAACCGGAGTTGATAAATTATTGCAAGCACTGGCTATAATTAAGCCCAGAATACCAGATGTTTGGCTAGCGATCGCAGGTCGTGGTCACATCCAATCTGCACTACAACAACAGGCTACAGAGTTAGGACTAGATGACAATGTTAAATTTTTAGGTTTTCTACCTGATGAGCAATTACCTATAGCTTATCAAGCTGCTGAATTGACTATTATGCCTAGTCAATCTTTTGAAGGATTTGGATTAGTAATAATCGAGTCTCTAGCCTGTGGTACTCCTGTTTTATGTACTCCAGTTGGGGGAATGCCAGAAATTTTATCAGAATTCTCACCCGATTTAATTACTACTTCGACCGAAGCCTCAGCCATTGCTGAAAAATTAGAGCAAGTGCTTTTGGGAAATATCCCCATACCTTCACGAGAAGCCTGTCGCCAGTACGCTACTACACACTATGATTGGAATCAAATCGCCCAACAAGTACGGAAAATTTTATTAGCTTAAAGAAGTGATTGTAATAGCTGACTTTTTAAGTTATGTGGAAAAGTCCACCAAAAACCTAACCCCCTTACCGACGCGGTAAGGAGGAAAATTCAAAGTCTCCTAAAAGGAGAGAGAAATAGAAGTGAGGTTTTCCAGATGCCGTGAAAAGTCAGATTGCAATAAATATTAGGGGCACTACGCGGGCCAAAATTAGCTAAAGTAGAGGTTTTATGAGAATTCTTTTCTTAGACCAAAGCGGTAAACCAGGGGGTGCCGAATTATGTTTAATAGATATTGCTAAACCTTATGGCGATCGCGCTTTGGTAGGTTTATTTGCAGATGGGTCTTTTAGAACTTTATTACAGCAAAATAATATCCCAGTAGAAGTTCTTGCAACTCAAGCAATCCAAGTTCGCAAAGAAAGCAGTTTGCTACAAGGATTCAAGAGTCTAGGACAACTTGCACCTTTGATTACTAAGGTAGTTAAAAAAGCCCGTGAATACGATTTAATCTATGCCAATACCCAAAAAGCATTAGTTGTAGGAGCATTAGCAAGTTTTTTCAGCCGTCGCCCTCTGGTTTATCATTTACATGATATTCTTTCCACAGAACATTTTAGTCAAACTAATCTTCATGTTGCTATTAACCTAGCTAATCGTTTTGCCTCATTAGTAATTGCTAATTCACAAGCTAGTAAAACCGCCTTTTTACAAGCGGGAGGAGACCGAAATATAGTTGAAGTTGTCTATAACGGCTTTGATCCAAAAATTTATCAACCTGATGAGTCTGACATCAATAAATTACAGCAACAGTTAGGGTTAGAAGGAAAATTTGTAGTCGGACACTTTAGTCGTCTTGCACCTTGGAAAGGGCAGCATGTTTTAATTGATGCCCTTGCCAAATGTCCACCAGAGGTGATAGCAATTCTAGTGGGTGATGCACTGTTCGGCGAACAAGATTACGTCCAAAAGTTACACCAACAAGTTTCTGAACTGGGACTAGAAAACCGCGTTAAATTTTTAGGATTTCGTTCTGATATTCCCCAGTTAATGGCAGCTTGTGACTTGGTGGCACATACCTCTACTTCCCCAGAACCCTTTGGTAGAGTGATTGTAGAGGCGATGCTATGTGGAAAACCTGTAGTTGCAGCAAAAGCTGGAGGTGTAATGGAATTAGTAGAACATGGACTTAATGGTTTTTTAGTGACACCAGGAGAACCCCAGGAACTTGCACAAGTAATTATCACCTGTCTTCAGGAGATGGAAATAACTGCAACTATAGCCAATAATGCCAGGGCTACCGCTAGTCGGCGTTTTGATATTGCAATTATTAATCAACAAATTGCCCAACTACTATCCGACAGATTATAATTACCTGATTAATCTAATCTACCTAGATACAACAGCAGAGTCTGTCTCATGCAAATGGGATCTCTCAGTTTGGGTTTGCAAGTAACGATAGAGACGATTCAGGGCATTTAGATGAGCGTAAGCTGCGGCTACTACAATATCAGTATCAGATGCTTGTCCAGAGAATATCCGCTCTTGATGCTTCAAACGAACTGTGACTGTTCCCAGTGCATCAATTCCTCCAGTCACAGATTGGACAGAAAATTCAATCAGTTGATTGGGAATCTGCACCAATTGATTGATTGCTTGATACACCGCATCCACCGGGCCTGTGCCTACACTCGCATCTGTGAGAATTTTGCCCTCAGGAGTGACAATTGTAATGGTTGCAGTTGGGCAAGTGCAGTCACCACAAATTACTTGGACGTGTTCGATTTGGAAGCCACTTTCTACTTGAATCTGCGTTTCATCTCGAACGAGCGCTTCTAAATCCCAATCTGAGATTTCTTTTTTCTTATCGGCCACTTCTTTGAACCGATTGAAGGCTTTATTCAAGTCCGCCTCGTTCAATTCAAACCCCAATTCCTTGAGCCTTGTACGGAAAGCATTTCGTCCAGAGTGCTTGCCCAAAACAATGCGATTTTCTGGCAAACCGATCGCAGCAGCTTCCATAATTTCATAAGTCTGGCGGTGCTTGATGATCCCATCTTGGTGAATACCAGATTCATGGGCGAAAGCGTTTGCTCCCACGATCGCCTTATTGGGTTGAATCAGCATCCCAGTTAATTGGGAAACCAAGGATGAAGTTTTGTAAATCTCCTGAGTCTTGATATTAGTCAGGGGTGTATCGGCATCAACCGGACGACCAAAGTAAGGATTGAAAAAGGGTTTGCGAACCTGCAACGCCATGACAATCTCTTCTAAGGCTGCATTGCCTGCTCGTTCCCCAATGCCATTAATGGTACACTCCACTTGACGCACGCCATATTCAATTGCTGCCAAAGCGTTAGCTGTCGCCAAACCCAAATCATTTTGGGTGTGAATGGAAAGAATCACCCCATCGATATTGGAAACATGTTCTCGAATTCCCTGAATCAGAGTTCCGATTTCCTTGGGTGTGCAGTAACCAACGGTATCAGGAATATTAATTGTAGTTGCACCTGCTGCGATCGCTGCCTCCAAAACTTCATACAGAAACTCTGGTTCAGTGCGGCTGGCATCCATTGGTGAAAATTCTACATCGTCTACAAACGACTTAGCATAGGCAATCATTTCTGATGCGATCGCTAATACTTCGCTACGAGATTTTTTCAACTGATATTGCAGGTGAATATCGGAGGTAGAAATCATTGTGTGGATTCTGGGACAAGCCGCTCCCTTCAAAGCTTCGGCGGCTGCGTGAATATCCTGGCGAATGGCTCTAGCTAAACTGCAAATGATTGGCCCACCAGGTATTCCAACTTGTTCAGCAATGCTTTTAACAGCTTGAAAATCTCCCGGACTAGCAACAGCAAAACCGGCTTCAATCACATCGACACCAAGGAGAGCTAGTTGATGAGCGATCGCTAATTTCTCTTCTACATTGAGGGTTGCGCCCGGTGACTGTTCACCATCCCGTAGGGTGGTGTCGAAGATGATAACTCGGTCTGGTTGAGATGCGATGCTCATAACTGTCTCCCGTGGTATTGAAGGGATGTTTAAAAAGCTGACTTTGGATATTGTATACAATCTTTTGGATTTTGTATACAATATTCAATATGAACTTAAATGACCTAGCAGCGAATGTGCTGCAACAACAACGCAGTACCCCAGATTTAATTGCCGATGCTTTGCGGGAAGCGATTCTGGGCGGCATTTTTCAGGAAGGACAATCTCTGAGACAGGATGAAATCGCCACTCAGTTTGGCGTTAGCCGCATTCCCGTGCGCGAAGCCCTCAAGCAGTTAGAAGCAGAAGGATTAGTGACACTGCATTTAAATCGTGGTGCGATCGTATCGGTGTTGACAGCACAAGAGGCGCAAGAAATTTGTGAAATTCGCAGCGCTTTAGAAGTGAAAGCGATGCAGTTGGCAATACCCAAGTTCAGGGAAACAGATATAGAAAAAGCTGCTGTGATTTTAGAAGCGACAGATCAAGCAACTGATGCAGGTGTGTTGGCAAAACTCAACTGGGAATTTCACGCAACGCTGTACACCACTGCTGAACGTCCCCGGTTGCTGACAATGATTAAAACTTTACACGTGAATTGCGATCGCTATGTTCGCGTACAATTAGCGCAGATGGATTACCAAGAGCGATCGCAAAAAGAACACTATCAACTCCTAGATGCTTGTCAAAAGCAGGATACAAAAGCTGCTATCAGGTTACTGAAACGACATATTGACACCGCAGGAGAACAGCTAATTGCATACTTGCAGCAAATTGCTCAGAAACGCTGATTCTTGTTGGAACGAGATGATCTAGCAGAACAGATTAAACCGGAAATTACCACTATCCTGTTCAACAAACCTCTCCCTACCTTGAACTAAAGTTCAAGTCTATCCCTCTCCGACTCGGAAAGGGACGGTTTTACATTGTAAAACCAGGGAGAGGTCTTTTTATTCAGCTCACGTTGTTCAGAGAAATAGGTGGTCATCCATGAAAAAACTGATCCAGCGTATTAAGAGATTGCTCCAACGTATCTTCAAGAGTTTTGCATCCACTCCTCAGCAACCATCACCCTTAATAAATTCTCGCCCTTTAGACACTTCTATTCCCAGTGTTTCTCCCCGATGGGAGTCTGGTTTGGTGCTTGTGTGTTCACAATGTGCAAACGAGCAATCAGGCTCAACGGCTTCCGAAGACTTAGAGAATTGGTTAAAATCACGTTTAAAATTTGAGGGATTATGGGGGGAATTTCGGGTCGCTAGCACCAGTTGTTTAGGAGTTTGTCCAAAATCCGGCATTACTGTCGTTATTGTAAGTAATGGAAGTAGCGGTAATAGTCCATGCTTAATTGTAAATCCTCGGAGCGATGTCTACGACGGGCTACGCCTACGCGAACTTCTTTACTCACGCATCAAACAGAATAAAGATTGATTTTGCAGCTTTACTAACGCTGAGATTAGGATATTTATTTCACGAAATTTTTGAATACAAAACTATGTTTTTTATTACACAATAGTTCGGTTAAGTGGCAAAGCAAAAAGGGGTGAATTAAAATATTCACCCCTTAGCTTTTTCCCACAAGAGAAATGAAGAATACTTATCCAAATCTCATCTCTAAACGATTACTACTTTAAGCGAGGTATATTTGGTATTACCAAAGTACTTGAGGAATTAGTGCTTCGGGCATTAGTGCTTGAGGAAGCAGTAGTTGGAGAACTAAGATTCAAGAAATCGATGAGTTTGAGAGTACGTTTACGAATTTTCCAGCGCCGATTTTTATTGATAACTTCATCTTCATAAGTACCATTAGCAACATCAATGCTGGTTTCCGAACGTTTGTGAGTTGCATGGAGGTAAGAGGTCATCGTTGCTTGATTATTTTGAACTGAAATGTTTATCGTACCTATCAAGTGTTGGGTAGCTGTATAACCATTTCCTTGGAATACTGAATAGACAAAATCTGCCCAAGAATCTGTTCCAAAACGTGTTTCACTCGCCCCATCAGGAAAAATGGCAGTGAGGACTGAATCTTGAGTAAAACAATCCCGATAAATATTCTTTCCCTCTAGGAGATTTCCTCTACCAATAGCATCAGTTCCTAACGCGTAACAAGATGTTAATTTTTGAATTTCTAATTCTGCGTTAGGTTGAGATGCACTTGCTAGTTCAAACTTACCTCCAATAAACAGCACAAGAGTGACTGCAAGCACAATCAAAGTTATACGATTTAACAAAAACGAGATAGCCTTTGGAACTATTCGCCCACTTTCTCTTCTCTTTTCCACAGGATGACCACCTTAATTTTTACAATTTTCGTATCTTGTACTTGCTGTAAACTCAAGTTTTTGCTGGACTTGTTAGCTCATAAAAACTTGGCTAAAATCCTTGGGAATTTAGCGAGAGCTTACTTTGATATCAGCTAGTAAATTAATTTACTAGTAAACAAGAAAAATAGTACAAGATTTGATGTATGTAATTATTTATAACAGATAAATGATGAAATTCTGGGTATTAATTATCACTGCATTTGTGTTGATTTGATTAAGTAATAAAGTTATCATCTGCATAGTTTTATGAAAAAGTAAATAACCTTTGCTTGACAATTTTTTCCAACTAAAATAGAGTTACTATAGCAATATTTAAACATTCGTGATATGAGAAATACACGACTTATTTGAAAAGTTGCGTATCTGCGGATATAGCTTTGCTAATGGGTCTCTAGCGTGAGAAATTATTCTCCCAAAACGGGAATAGAAATTATAAATTCTGTTCCTTGTCCCAACACTGATTCACAAATCAAACTTCCACCGTGATTTTCTACTATAATTTGGCGACTAATAGATAATCCTAATCCTGTACCTTTTCCTACACATTTAGTAGTAAATAAATTTTCAAAGATACAGGCTTTAACCTCTTCTGACATCCCCTTAGCATTATCTTGAATCTTAATTATCAGATTATTATCTTCATCTATCTTAGTTAAGATAGTAATAGTATTAGGGTGATTGTCTTGAATTTCTATAAAACTACGACCAATATTTGCTTCTTCTAAAGCATCAATTGCATTTGCAATAACATTCATAAACACCTGATTCAATTGTCCTAAATAACATTTGACTAGTGGGATATTTTCGTACTGCTTAATGATTTGAATTGCCGGACGATTATGATCAGCCTTTAGCCGATGCTGTAAAATCAATAAAGTACTATCAATACCTTCATGGATATTAGCTAATACTTTAGAGGTAGTATCAGCCCTTGAAAAAGTACGAAGGGAAGTACTAATATTACGAATGCGCTGTGTCCCTACTGTCATACCATCAATCATTTTTGGTAAATCTTCTAGCAGGAAATCTATATCTATTTCTTCGGCTTTTTCTTCAATTTCAGCACCAGGATTTGGGAACTTTTCTCGGTACAGTTGCAGATGCCCTATTAAATCTTTAACAGTATCTTTTGCTTGGAATATACTACCTGTAATAAAAGCAACCGGATTGTTTATTTCGTGTGCTACACCTGCTACTAAATTACCCAAAGAAGACATTTTTTCACTTTGGATAAGTTGTAGTTGTGCCTCTTGAAAATCTTTTATTAACTGTTCTAATTCTCTAGATTTGTCTTGTTCTCTTGTGTACAATCGGGCATTTTGTATGGCAATAGCCATTTGAGAAACCAAGACTTTTAATACCTCTACCCTTTCTGGGACAAAAGCTCCTGATGATATCTGATTTTCTAAATAAATAATACCTGTAAGCTGTGATTGGTAAATAATGGGCAAGCAAAAGATTGATTTTATTTTAGATTCCTGAATATAAGTATCAAGGTTAAAAGGTTCTGTAGCTACTGCATCATTTAATACAAGATATTGCTGAGTTCGAAAAACGTAATTAATTACAGAGAGCGGTAAATCCTGATAGGTTTCAACAGGAATAGAGCGTAAAACTGTCACTACATTGTCAGCAAGATTTCCAGAAGCTTCGATATATAGTTGATTATCTTTAAGTAGAAGTAGTACTGCTTTTTGTGCAGCAGCATTTTCTAGTAAAATTTTGATTAGCTTGCTCAACAAATTTTCTAAAATAATTTCATTGGTAATCGCTTGCGAAAACTTGATGAATGCATTAAAATCCAAAAAATCACTCAAGCTGCTATTAGTAGTCGTGGTAGTGGTAAGGTGAATTGTATCTATTTTTGAAGTAGTAGTTTCTATCGTATTAGTTTGTCCTACTAGAAAAACATACTTTGATTCTAAGTATTTAACTTTAGCGATCGCACCCCAACGAATATAGGCATAATAAGCTTTAGTTATATAAGTTTGATGAATTAACTCTTTACCTAAAGATTGATAAAATTTTCCTGCTAACTCATAGGCTAAAGCTTCCTCTTGGAGAAAACCATTTTCTTGAGATTTTGCAATAGAGTTTTCATAGTAGTCCATTGCTTCAAGCTTTTGACCCAAAACCTGATAACGTTCTGCCTCCACGAGATAAAATCTATGTAAGTGATTCGTTGGAGCATGATTAGCCCAGAGTTCCATCTTTTGCTGATTAGCTTGGACTTTTTCCAGAATAGCTTGCTGCTCAGACTCTTTAGCAGTATGATATATTGCCAAATGGGCTAAAGAATCATAAAAATAGAACAGTGGAACAACAAACAACCCTGTAACACCACCTAAAGATTTTTCTGCGATCGCAGCGTTTTCTACAGCTTTAAAATACTCTCCAAATATGTAAGAAAGCATTAGTTTATTAACAAATAAATGATTAATTGTGTAGAGATCATTTACTTGCTGATGAATTGGCAGCATAGTTTGCTCGTCGTAGGCTTCTCCAATTAAACAGTCCGCAATTTCAAAATTCCCTTTCAAGTTTAAAACTGTTTGTAAATATACTGAGTTCCAAGTTAAAGCTACTTGTTGGTTAATTTTTTTCAGTGATTCACAGTAAGCTACCAGTTCTTTTTCCAGAACCCAAAGTTCCTTACCCAGCCAAAATGAATGGTAGGGATAAATGTAAGCACAATAGCCAGCATATTCTAAATCTCCGGTTTCTAGTCCACTAGAATATCCTGCCATTGATGATGTTAGTGTTTCCCTAACATGCTCTTTCCAATGCATAACATGAGCGCTGACAACCGTCAGAATCTTAGCCTTGAGTTCTTGAGAATCAAATTGTGACACTAGACTTGAAGCCAACTTACCAAATTCATAGCCAGAATCAATTTCTCCTTGAACTCCACAAAGAATTAATCCATAAAGACTATAACCATAGGCAGATACAGCCGTATTGCCATGCTTTAAGGACAAATTGACCATTTTACAGACAATAATTGGCATCATTGCAGGAGCAGTTTGAAAAGCCGCAGGGAGAACCCCCATTAAGATTCTCATAGCTGCAATCTTGTTAGGGTCGGTCATTAATGGTAAGTTAATTAAATCTGCAATGGCTTTCCCTTTCAAAGAAGCAGCGATTTCATCCATCCCCTGCTGAAAATCAGATGATGTCGGTTCATCTGGAAAATTTATTCCTAACAATTGTAGAATTGATACTGCTATTTTGATGGCTTCTAGTTGTTTGCTTTGAATAATAGAAGCGATAATCTGTACTTCATAGACTTTAACTTTATCTAAAAGGATTTTGGCTTCTTGCTGCGCCACCTCAGCCCATTGTTGCATCTGCTCAAAATTACCGCCCAGATAGGCTGCCTCTGCGGCTCCTTCATATAAACCTATGGTTAAGGTATATTCAGTTTGCCAAGCGTCTATATTTAAAAGTTCTATCCCATTTGTGAAGTACTTAAGAGCAGCTTCGTAAGCTGTAGAAGCTTTAGCTTTTCGCCCTGCAATTAAATTTAATTGTGCCAAATCAGTTTTCTCAGATTGCTCTATCAGGTTAACAATACCTACATTCAACTGATTGACAATATCAAAAATATTAGCTTCTATTTCCTCTTTAGGTATATTTTGTAGAAGCAATTGTCCAATTTTCAGGTGAGTAGATTTCTTTAGTTCTTCTGGAATCAACGAATATGCTGCTTGTTGTACTCTGTCATGCAAGAACTTGTAACCCACCCGTGAAGTGTCGAAATTTAAATTGACCGCTTCTTCTTGATTAAAAACCAAAGGAATGCGGTAAGCCTCACTTAAAGGCAGAATTAATCCTGCTTGCAAAGCCGAGTGTAAATCATTTGCCGTCAAAGAAGCCGATTTTTCATTGACTATTGATAAAACATCCAAGCTAAATCTGTCACCCACGCAAGCCGCTAGTTTTAAAACATCTTGGGTGAGCTTTGGTAGCTTTTGAACTCGACTTGCAACCAGTTCAACTACATTTTTATCGGTAATTCCGATTGATTGGATATCCTCTAAGCTCCATTGCCATTTAGCATTAATGAAATCAAATGTTAAAAGTTTTTCTTGATGAAGTGCTTGAATTAGTTGTGTTATAAAAAATGGGTTGCCGCCTGTTTTATTAGAAATTAATTCAGCTAGTTTGATAATTTGATTATCAAATACTCTGTTTTCGGAATCATAATTAACTTCTGTGTCCTGTAGAGTTTCTGCAACTAATTGAGTCACATTCCCTAAATTTAAAGGTTGCAAGACAATATTATTGACAACCGTGCCACTCTTTTTAATTTCTTCTATTTTTTGGATTAAAGGATGTGCCGGACTAACTTCATTATCTCTATATGCCCCAATAAATAACAGATATTTGCTGTCTGTATCAGTTATGAGCAGTTGAATTAAATTCAAGGTAGCTGAATCTGCCCATTGTAAATCATCTAAAAAGATGACTAAAGGATGTTCTTTTTGGGTAAAAACTTGGATAAATTCTTTAAAAACATGGTTGAAGCGATTTTGTGATTCCGTTGCACCAATTTGGGCAATTTCAGGCTGTGTACCAATGATTAGCTCTACTTCTGGAATTACCTCAGTAATAACTTTTCCATTTGTTCCTAAAGCTGATAGAATTTTATTCCGCCATGTTTCTATTTTTTCATTATTTTCAGTCAGCAAATACCGCATTAAATAAGCAAAAGCTTGAATTAAAGAAGCATAAGGGATATTTCGCTTTAATTGATCAAATTTACCAGAAATAAAGTAACCTTGTCTGCGAGTAATGGGTTTATTAACTTCGTTGACTAGAACTGATTTGCCAATACCAGAATAACCAGAGACTAGCATCATTTCACTAGTTCCAGATGTAACGCGCTCAAATGCAGCTAAGAGTTCATTAACTTGTTCTTCACGACCATATAATTTTTGTGGGATTAATAACTGGCTTAAGATATCTAAACGACCTGGAACAAAATCATTAATTGTACCCTTAGTTTCTAACTGGTTGAGACATAATTCTAAGTCTGCTAATAATCCTGTGGAACTTTGATATCTGTCTTCCGCATTTTTCGCCATCAGCTTCATGACAATTTCTGAGACGACGGCAGGAATTTTTGGATTTAATGTCTGCGGTTTTATTGGTTGAACAGCAATGTGACTATAAACTATTTCTAGGGTGTCTTGGCTAAAAAATGGTGTTTTCTTAGTGAGCATTTCATACAAAGTCACACCAAGAGAATAAAAGTCAGTGCGATAATCGATAATGCGATTCATTCTCCCAGTTTGTTCAGGAGACATATAGGCAAGTGTGCCTTCAACGCAGTTAGGGTTAGTAAACTGAGGATTTTCTTTATTGAGGCGGGAGGCTATACCAAAGTCAGTGAGTTTAACAATACCTGTCTGGGAGTTAATGATAATGTTACTAGGTTTGATATCTTTATGAATAATCTGGTGCTTATGCAAATAACCTAGAGCTTTTGTCAGTTGAATAACAATGTTTAAATGCTTGATTAAGTCAAAATTTTCTGTCTGTAGAAGTTGATCTAAAGATTGACCACCAAAGTCTTCTAACAACAGTCCTACACGATTATCAAAGGTTTCCAAACTAATTGCTTTAACTATATTGGGATGGTCTAAAGTTTGCTGAATTTGATACTCATTTTTAAGGCGAGTAAAGGCTTCGAGGGTTGGGTATTCATTTTTAAGCAACTTGAGGATAACTCGCTGTTGCGTCTTTGGGGTTTGTGTTTGATAAATAATTGTTTGGATTCCTTCATGGAGAGTCGAGTTGATTTGGTATCCAGTACGATTTGGCATTGATTTTTGACTATCAAGTTACAAAATTAGCATCACCCCTTGTCTTGTCATCAAAGGGGCTCTATTTTAATTATTCCCAGTACGTAGAAAATTATTAACATTGAGCTCCCGTATCTAAGGGTTATAAATTAACCTTGTAACAAAAACCAATGTCTACAGCCCGACTGTAACTTTTACGCTAACCGCAGATAAGGACACTTCTGTAAAAACCCAGAAGCCTTATTGTGAGCATCTAGGTTATGAGTATGTGCTGGCGTAGGTCGAATAATGCCATCAAATAAGTCATCTAACCCATAAGGAGTAAAAAATTGCCATTGGCCTTGTGTATCTAGCCGAACTCCCACAGCAGTAGCAGTGTGCAGCCAATCTGTGATGCCATCCTCTGTACTAGTGTAGGATCTGCTACCAAGCCGCCAACGAGCAAAACTGGCTTGATTTTTGACATCAAACTGGTCATGAGGAAATTGTTCTGTAAGAGTCGCCTTTGCTGCTAGTTCCTGAGAACGGTTTCCCTCTATATCAAAGAATGCAATATCAAAATCTTTAATACCTAACCCACACTCATTACCAAAAATTGAAGACCAAACTGTGTTTCGGACTGCACCCCCGGCTAACCACCAGTTAGGTAAATTTAGTTGAGCGATCGCAGGTAATACTGTATTAATACGTGTATCAGTTAAAATCATCTGTAGACGAGTGTTACTATTCATATCAAATTCCTGAAATTGTCAAGTAGAAGGTGAAAATATTATTATTCACATTTCATTAAGCTTACGGTGTTGATAGTCCTGCTATGACACTTGGCAGGTCAATATTTTTAGGGTAACTGCTGAAGTCATAGTATAAAGAGAACAGGATTTTACGGAAGGGTAAATGGTGAATTTAGAATTTAGAATTTTTATCTATGGAAGATTTATTCGCACGACTAGAACGCACACTCAATCCTGAACTGCCTTCTCTAACAGAGTCACAACAAAAACTTCTACAAGAACTTAGCATTGATGAAAATCAACCCGGTACGATTCTGCATGATTTTCAAACTTTGATAGATTTCTTGCAACCAAATGGAGTGGAAGTTAGTAGTGTTAATAACCTTTTACCACTTAAAGTACTATCGGAAGTTAATTCTCGGTTAAGTCACCCAATTGAAATTAAACTCAAACGCCCTGTACAGAAATCATACCCCTACATTAATGGACTATATTTGTTATTACGCAGTTCTGGGATAGCCCAAATTAGATCCCAAGGTAAGAAGCAAATTTTAGTATTAGACGCAGCTACCTTAGAATCATGGTCAAATCTCAACTCAACAGAACGCTATTTCAACTTATTAGAAGCCTGGTTAATTTGGGGAAATAACGAAATTTTGGGTGAGCATCAAGACTCATTCGGTAATTTATTTAGATGTATTCAACTTTGGCCCCGCGTTCCAGATAAATGTTTAAAGTTTCCTAAATATGAAGACCAACACAATATTAGTTATGACCCTGGTCTGCATAATGTTGCTCTATTAGAGTTATTTGGATTGATATCAATCAAGCAAGGGAAACCACAAGAAGGCAAAGGGTGGCGCATTACTAGTTTACAACGCTTGCCCTTTGGTGATGCTCTTTTGCAACTACTATTTCCGCTAGGGATACGAGGAGAATTACAAGATGATGTAAATGTGAATTTTGGAAAATTGCAGCCACATTTACAACCATTTTTTCCAGAGTGGGAGCATAATTTATTCGTTCCAAAACAAGGCTTCACTAATGGTATTTATATTTTTAAAGTGTCTATTTTTCAAGCTTGGAGAAGCATTGCCGTACCAGCAAAAAAACCACTATGCTGGCTAGCAGAGACAATTCTCGATGCTTTTGATTTTGACTATGACCACTTATATGAGTTTAGTTATAAAGACCGTTTTGGTCGCACAATCAAAATAGGTCATCCCTATATGGAAATCCCCCCATTTGCAGACCAAGTGCAGATTGGTGACTTGTCTTTAGAACTAGGTGCTAAAATGACCTATCTTTATGATTTTGGTGACAGCTGGAAATTTGATGTACAGTTAGAAGCAATTAATCCGCCTGATAATAAAATCAAAAAACCAAAGATTTTAGAAGTTCACGGAAATGCACCTCAACAGTATTGGAGTGAAGATGATGAATCAGATGATGATGAGGGAGAGTAATTATACTGTTTTAGTAACTCGATTTATATAAAAGTACCCCTAGTAAAATTAATGTCACTTTCTAAATAAGTGATAAGATAATAATTTTTATTTTACCCAACTGAGCTGTCGAAGTAAAAGACAGAATTTTATCAGTAAAGTGATTTAATAAACCTATTAAATTATTTAAAATATCAATATTGAACTCAAATTATAAGCTGAGTTTGTATATCATAGAGTTTTACTTAGTTATCTGACAATGATGTGAAAAACAGCTAACACGGTATCAATATTTTCCCGTAAAATCTTACTGGACATATCGAATTATGTAATTTAGGTAAAATTGGATAATAAACTTAATTTCAGTTCATTCTCGAAAGTTTTAACAGTTATTTGCACACAAGGTTGATGAAAAACGATACACCACAAGATTTAAACCAAGACCAAGAGATTGGACGCTTGATTGATGAAGTAATGTCTTCATCTCTGACTGATGAACAGTATCGCAAAAAGATGCAGCGGCGTAAGGAAGTACAGGATCAACGCATAGCACAAGCTGTACCAGAAAAAGGATTAATTATTGTAAATACTGGTAATGGTAAAGGTAAAACTACTGCGGCTTTGGGGATGGTGTTACGATCGCTTGGTCACGGGTATAAAGTTGCGATCATCCAATTTATCAAAGGTAGCTGGGAACCTTCAGAAAAAAGGGTTTTCAGTTATTGGGAAGACCAGATAGAATTTCACGCAATGGGCGAAGGCTTCACCTGGGAAACTCAAGACCGCGATCGCGATCTTGATAAAGCTAGCGCCGCGTGGGAGAAATCATTAGAATACATCCGCAACCCAGACTTTCATCTGGTGTTGTTGGATGAAATCAATATTGCCCTCAAAATGTCTTACTTAGAAGTGGATGATGTTTTAGCAGGTTTGGCGCAAAAACCAGCTAATAAGCACGTTATTCTGACAGGTAGAGGCGCACCAGCTGCTTTAATTGAGCGTGCTGACCTCGTAACGGAAATGACCCTAGTTAAGCACCCTTTCCGCGATCAAGGCGTTAAAGCGCAACCAGGAATTGAGTATTAACTTGAAGATTATTTGCACATTTGCAACGTGCGGCGATCGCTAGCAGTGATGGAATTTAAGCGATGAAAGTCTTGCAAAGCCACCGAGTAAGCATAAGAGTTTAACTCATCTTCACCGACTTGAGGCAATCTATTGCTTGCAGCTACCTGATTCGACTGAGCAGAACTGGCTTCATTTGACGAAGTATTAACCGTCATCGCCAACTCTCCTGATGGGTTGAGTGTACCCTGAAAACAATTAAACTCTGATTGGGGCATATACAATGCACCCGTTACCTTATTCTGCTGCTTTTGAAATATGATGTAACCTTGACCAAGCTGGTTAGATTTTGGGGATTGACCATAGAGGTAAACCCCATCTTTTACAGGAAAAACTGCTTTTGGTAAAACTTCTGTCCCTTTTGTAGCTCCCTGAGAACTTGGAACCAACGCTGTGGTTGTAGGTAATGTTTTTCCGCTCTTATGGACAAAAAGCCCTCTATCTCCAGAAGCTGCATTCAGTTGACTTCTCTGCTCTCTAACTCTTCTTAGCTGCGACAAAAGAGAGTTTTCGGAGGTTTTCTGAATCTGAGCCGATGATAATGGAGAATCTGTAACTGATACTACTTGAGTTTGCTTGGCTATACAGCCCAAACCGAGAAGTAAGCCTAAGCCCGCGAGGGAAATTCCCCACTGACGGGGAGATAAGAACTGATGAAGGTTGTTAAGCACCCTACTTCTCCTGTTAAAAAAATAACTAAGTTCTCTAGAACTTACTTAAATCATAACCAAGTCTTAATTGTCAAAGACTTTGTTAACGACTTATATTACTATTGTCCAAAAAAGAAAACTGTCAAAAACTAAAGTTTTTATTTAATTTAGTTCAACAATCTTAGATTACCATCAGTTAGAGTCTTTATTCTTCATCCAATAGATTCATCCCATTGGGTGAGGTTAATCAGAAATTAAAGGTTCTCAATTAACATCGTTTTTTGGCATTTTGTTTTTTACTTTTTAATAAATAAAAATTACTGACACTATTTTCTCAGATGCATCACCGTATAAATACAGTGTGAAATGTGAAATCTAAATATTTTCCCTGGTTATCAGCATAAAAAAATCGCCCCCTGAATTCAGGAGGCGCATCACCAAGGTGGTTTAGAGACGCGGCATTTTGCGTCTCTCGTTTTAGCTAGCAACGTATTCTTTAACATTGGCACGACGGCGACGCAGATGAGCCAAAGCTTGATGTTCTAACTGGCGGACGCGTTCACGGCTGAGATTCAATCTCTCACCAACTTTCGCCAATGACATTTCGTTACCATCTTCTAAACCAAAGCGTAGGGCTAAAACTTCTCGCTGTTGTGGAGTTAGCTCTGCTAGCAGGTTGTTCAAGTCTTGGCGTAAAAATTCCTGGTTGGTGTAATACTCTGGCGATGGGCCGCTATCTTCGAGCATTTCTTGCAACTCAGTATCCTGGTTATCGCCAACTTTAACATCCAAAGACACTGGTTGACGCGCCATGTTCAGGTACTCGCGGATCTGAGCAGGTTCTAATTCCAGTTCTTTGGCAATTTCCGCTGGAGTGGGCGATCGCCCCAAGGTTTGAGCCAATTCGCGCTGCACTTTCTTGATTTTATTCAATTTCTCAGTGATATGGATCGGTAACCGGATGGTGCGACCTTGTTGAGCGATCGCTCGGGTAATCGCTTGGCGAATCCACCAGTAAGCGTAAGTTGAGAACTTATAACCCCTCATTGGGTCAAATTTCTCAACACCCCGCTCTAATCCTAGTGTTCCTTCCTGGATTAAATCCAGAAATTCCATATTCCGCTTTTGGTACTTTTTAGCAATAGCAACAACCAAGCGTAAATTCGCTTCGATCATTTTTTGCTTTGCCCGTTTACCTTGCGCCACCGTTTGTTGCACCTCGGTTTCCGATTGTTGAACATGATCAGCCCACTCTGACATATTCGGTTCGCGGTGCAATTGCTTCGCCAAAGCTTCTTTGGCGTCGATGAACTTCATCATTTGTTGTACCTGCTTCCCATAGACAATCTCTTGTTCACGGGTTAACAGTGGTACACGACCAATTTCCCGCAGATAGGTTCGCACCATATCAGCCGTGAATTTGGTATTGAGGTTTTCCGTTTGGGTGTTGACAGTAGGCATTGGTGCGTTTTCCTCTACTCCGTAAACACAAAGTATATTTTCTTACTAAAATGGTTAGGGAAAGGTAGTAAATCTATCACAAAATATCGGAAGCTATCAAAAGTAATTATCAATTGATGCAGCCGTTGTCCAGACGGTAAGCCCCCAATGATAGGTTCCCCTACCTTTCCTAAATTTTCAATCTTTATATAAGCACGCTGGTTGTTTTTGAGAATTCTTCTTTAGGCAGTTACTGACAGTGGCTGAAAATCCGAAGTCGGTATGAGTTCCACTTAGCTTTATAGTACGATAAATCAGGCAGATAGTAAAGTATCTTAAGATAAAGCTTCTAATTATAATTCAAAGTTGCCCGTTTGCAAAAAAAATTAAACTTCCTTGAAATTACTGACTATATCTATAGTGACGCTAAAAACTCCTCTTCTGTTGCCAAAAACTAGCCGGATAACCGAACTAAATTTGCTGTGAGGATGGAGGGATGTTACGAATTGGGCATTAGTCATTGGTCATTGGTCATTTGTCATTTGTACTGAGTGACTCGTGCCGAGCAAAACCGAGGTAAGTCGTTGGCGCAATCTCTGTGTCCGACACGCTGTTCGCGTTCGTAGAGAAGCATTGTTCATTTGCAAAGGACATAGACGCACCAGCGGCTTCCCGCAGGGTAGGACAACTGACAAATGACAATCTAAAATCCAAGGTCAGCTTTGGCGAGTTCAGCAGCGGCAAATACTTCTGCGTCAGGTTTTTCTTCCCAGGCTGGTTCACCAATTTCTTCGTAAAAAGTTGCATCGTAAGGACGGGTACGCACTACTACTGGCATCGGAACAGCATGACCCAAAATTAAAGCCTGTTGCTTAGAGTCTAACTTTGCCAATACCGATCGCAGTCCGCTACCACCAGATACACCCGTAAAAATCGCGTCAATGTCTTTTTCGTCATTAAGCAAAGCGGTAATGCGAGTCCCGATCTGGGACATAACTTCATTATCTATTCCTGATGGACGTTGATCAACTACCAAAAGTGTGACAAAGTACTTCCGCAGTTCACGGGCAATAGTCCCAAAGATAGTGCTTTGGACGATAGCCGGGTCAAGGAAACGGTGCGCTTCTTCAATGGTAATCATCAATGGCGTCGGGCGATCGCTCGGGTTTTTGCTTTGCAGGAATTTATCTGCTTTCTTGACGTAATGCTCGTGAATACGTCGGGTGATCATATTCGTCACCAACATATAAGAGAGCATATTAGACTGGGAACCAAATTCTATCACAACATTCTTCCCAGATTCCAGGCACTGGACAATTTTACTAATATAATTCTGAGGGCAAACCGCTCGCATGTACTTCAAGCTATCCATCCGCAGGAGTTTGCGCTGCAATGCCATAATCGAGCCTTTGTGTCCGCGCTTCTCGTCGCAAAACATCTCGATTTCTTCATTAGTCATATTCAGCAACTGGACAATCCAAGATTTGCCAAACTCGCTATATAGAATATTGGCGTTATCCAGGGCTGCGTCAGAGAGTCCTAAATCTCGACTACATAACTTAATATCTTCAACTTCAATTTGCTCGTAACTCAGATAGAGTTCTTGAGCATCACGCACACCCCGGCGCTTTGTCGATTCCGGGTCGAGGGTGTAAACTTCTACCTTGCTGGGGAATAGTTGCTTTAAACCCTTAACTGTATTTACGTTCTTCCCTTCTGCAACAGCTTCCCAGCCATACTCAGAGTGCATATCAAAAATCAAGTTTACTGCCGCATTTTTACGGATAACACCAGCTAAAAGTAACCGTGTTAGAAAGGATTTTCCAGTACCAGATTTCCCAAAAACCCCATTACTCCGTTCCACGAAGCGATTTAAATCGATGCAAACGGGCACATCCATGTCCAAAGGTTTGCCGATAGAAAAATTGCGCCTCTGGGGGTCATCTTCCCAACCAAATACCCGGCGAAAATCGTCAACACTTGCTTCGTAAACTTGACTAAAGTGGCTAGGAATAGTTTTAACAGGCAACAATTCCATCGTAGTACTGGTTTGGGGCACAAATGAAGCCAAGCCCGTCACCGATGGGAGGAAGGGGTTTGTGGATTTGCCATTTGTGGGGGAGAAAGATTCTTCCGATTCAGGAGTGAACATCAACATCGGTGCGAGGTTGATAGTACCGTATGTACCACTTCCGGCTAAAACATCTCGTAAAAAAGTGTCTTCCCAACTGGGGGGATTTGCAATAATTCGGGCATTAGCAGCTCCCAATGCTACATCTGTCAGCATACAAAAAAAACGCGATCGCATCCCTTGCACAACGAGGAACTTACCTACCCGCATATCTTCCACAGAAATGTCAGGATGCAATCGTACTTCTAAACCTTCAGTTAGAGAACCTTGAATAACCGAACCTAATGGCTGTCCCGAATTCATTTTATTAGTCATTAGTCATTAGTCATTAGTTATTTTCCCCCATGCCCAATGCCTAATGCCCCATTACTTAGTCAATCTGAATTGAAGTTGGCGCACTTCCCGTTGGTGGAGTGGTACTGATTAATGGTTTACGGAATTGAGCATAAAGGCGATCGCGCCAGCTAAAGAATGGTTCATAATCTATATTCTCTGCAAAGATTGGCAATCCTTTACCTCTAATAGAAGCTGGTAAATCCAGATAGGGGCCAGATGGGAACTTGAGCAATATCGATAAGCCAGCCACTGCCAAGTCAGCTAAAGTCGGCTCATCTCCTGTTAAATAAGGACTATCTGCCAATAATAACGTTACCGCTTCCAAGTCTTGTTTTAAGGATGCGATCGCTGACTTTATCACATCTGGACTATAACCTACGCCAAAACCCATCACTGTCAGTAAGTCAGCAGGTACTCCTTCAACCAGACTTTTAAATATATCTGGTGTTGAGGTGGGTAATAAAGACTTGCGGAAATTTTGATCTTGACTTATGGCTGCAAATAGTGCTTTGCGACCTTTGATACCTATGGACTCATCAGCCCATTCTTCTATTAATAAAGTTAAACCCCGTTTTTTAGGGTCTTGCGGTATTATCGGGCGATCGGGATATTCTAAGTCTAAATACTTAGCTATTTCCGTAGAATCCGCAATATACTTATTCCGATCCTTTAATACTGGGACTTGTTTCTGACCAGTCAGCCGGAACAGTTCTACTTGCCCAATACCAGGCGTAACCTCTATTTTGCGGTAATCTAGTCCTTTAAAATCTAGAATTAGGCGCACTTTCTCTGAGTATTGAGATAGTTCCCATTGGTATAATTCCAACATGTTGTCTACCTTATAACTGGTCAACTTCTTAACTTTACAATTGTATCTTTAGTTAAAGTAATTTTTCTTAACATTAGTTGCTTATTATCTATCTAATTGACATTAGGATTGAACTTATACCTG
The DNA here is from genome assembly GCF_015714705.1 of Nostoc sp. NZL. Taxonomy (NCBI): domain Bacteria; kingdom Bacillati; phylum Cyanobacteriota; class Cyanophyceae; order Nostocales; family Nostocaceae; genus Nostoc; species Nostoc sp. NZL. The sequence goes on from NZ_WBKL01000072.1 coordinate 24,605, forward strand.
AGTTTATAGAAAAATTCTCGATTGAAAAAATATTATTTTCTGAGTTATCAAATAATTAAATAATTTAATTGGGTATACATAAAACAATTGAACCCCTAAGTCTTAGTCTTCAGCAGTTACTTTAATTTCCGTAACTGGTTAGCCTACTTAAGATATTTAAGTACTTAATTTATGTACTTTTACTGAGTCAATTAATGAGGATTTTGGCACCGTAGCCCTGTCACATATATAACTCAGGTTTTTTAGCAACTATTAAGTCATATATAAATTCGTATAAAAGCTTACCTTGGGTAAACTCTGTAACAAAGCTTGTCATAATTCATAACTTGTAAATGTGAGATTTTTCCACTTTCTTAGAATTTACGATATACCAAGTGAGACTTTTTAACTCCTTTTGGTGTGATGGAGAAAATCTGCTCAATTTACATGAAATGTATGCTAAGTATATTTCATCTGTTAAGCGTTAGTCGGGGTTATATATTTAACCTCGTCAACACAAACTCTTCGGAGGAATAATGTTACTTCCCTCTTCGGTTAGATTTTGTGCATAGCAAAATGTTATAAATCTTTATGTAATGTGTGGACAAAAAAGACAAACAAAATTTATGAAGACAAATTACAGCAAATTGCTGACCACGTTGGCAGGCATAGCAGGATTTACTAGTTTCAACCTTCTCATTACCTTACCATCTGATGCGAAATCCGCACTAAATCCTAACCCCAGTATTTTCAACGAAGCCCCTTATAATCAGGGTCAACGGCTTGAAGCAAACGCTTCCCCAATAGAAAAAGGCAATACCAAACGCCAACAAGTAGCGCAGCAAAGTGGTAAAACAAATCCCAGACCAAGTATTTTCAACGAGCCTCCTTATAACCGGGGCGGTAGTGCTACACCTAGTGAACCAACACCCCGCACCCCACGTAGTACCCCAGAAACTCAACCCACTGAGACACCTACTACAACTCCACCAGGGCCAGGGGCAACTGACAATCAAGGTAAAAACTTGTTAGCGTTGGCAGAGTCAAATGCTTCTTTTACCACCTTAACTAAGGCTTTAAAGGCAGCAGGGTTGACTGGGGCTTTGCAAGGCAAAGATAACTTAACTATTTTTGCACCCACTGATGCAGCTTTTGCTAAGTTGCCACAAGATGCTTTGCAAGAATTGTTAAAACCAGACAACAAAGAAGTATTGCTCAAGATTTTAACTTACCATGTAGTGTCTGGTAAGGTATTGTCCACTGATTTGAAATCTGGTGAAGTTAAAAGCCTTGAAGGCGGCGCAATCAACGTTAAAGTTGATCCTGCTACTGGTGTAACTGTCAATGATGCTAAAGTTACTCAGGCAGATATCACAGGCAGCAACGGTGTAATCCACGCAATTGATCAGGTTATTTTACCTCCTGATTTGTAGTTTTTCGGTATCAGTGCAACCTGTAGAAGACTAGGTTGGCATTAAATATTAATACGAAAAAATTCCGTTCAGATGCTAGTTTTGGACGGTTTTTTTGTAAGAACATTGCATGACTTACTCATTGACACGCAAGAGCAAATATGAGTGGTTTGACAAACCATATCTGTCTTCAAGGCATTGGTGTCAACTTAACGTGAAAGCTAGTCTAAAAGCTTTTATCTCGTTCCCAGTCTCCGACTGGGAACAAGGTTTTAAAGGAGTTTTAACTTAAGTTGACACGTATGAGCATTACTGTGCTTCTACAGTGCTAGACTCACCGCGATGCATTTGCTCCCCTACTTTGACTAGGTTTGCATTACAGACTAGACATTACATCCCGTGCAACCGCTAAAGTCTGCTCAATGTCTTCTTCGGTGTGAGCAAAAGAGGTAAACCCAGCTTCAAATTGAGAGGGTGCTAAGTAAATACCACGCTCTAACATACCCCGATGGAAGCGTCCGAATTTAGCTGTATCAGACTTTTTCGCATCTTCGTAGTTATGAACTGGGCCAGAGGTAAAGAATAAACCAAACATCGCGCTGATTTGACCGCCACAAGCTGCATGACCAGTTTCTTTAGCAATTTGCAGCAAACCATCTGCTAGCTTTTTAGTAATCCGCTCAAGATAGTCGTAAGTACCTGGCTTTTGCAACAATTCTAAAGTTTTAATACCAGCAGTCATCGCCAAAGGATTACCAGAAAGAGTCCCAGCTTGATATACGGGGCCGGCCGGAGCAACCATTGACATAATATCTCGACGACCGCCATAAGCTCCTACTGGCAAACCACCACCAATCACCTTACCCAAGGTTGTTAAATCGGGAGTAACGCCAAATTTTTCTTGAGCGCCACCGTAAGCAATACGGAAGCCTGTCATCACTTCATCAAATACCAATAACGCTCCATGCTCATGAGTTAGTTCCCGTAATCCTTCTAGGAAACCCGCGTCAGGTGCAATAAATCCAGCATTACCAACAACTGGCTCAAGAATAACGCCAGCAATCTCGTCACGGTTTTCTTCAAACAACGCTTTGACAGATTCTAGGTCATTGAAAGGCGCGGTTAGAGTGGTGCTAGTTGCCGCTTTCGGAACTCCTGGTGAGTCTGGCAAGCCAAGTGTCGCAACACCAGAACCTGCCTTCACTAGAAAAGTATCGGCGTGTCCGTGGTAGCACCCTTCAAACTTGATGATTTTGTCTCGTTTTGTAAAAGCCCGCATTAGTCGCAAAACTCCCATACAGGCTTCAGTTCCAGAGTTGACAAATCTGACCATTTCGATGCTAGGAACGGCATCGATGACCATTTCTGCCAAAACATTTTCTAGGACTGAGGGAGCACCGAAACTGGTACCTTTTTCTAAAGCTTCATGCAACGCTGCAATTACTTCTGGATGAGCATGACCGCAAATAGCTGGGCCCCAAGTACCTACATAGTCTATGTATTGGTTGCCGTCTATATCCCAAATATATGCGCCCTTAACACGATCAAAAACGATGGGTTGTCCGCCCACAGATTTAAAGGCACGAACAGGAGAACTGACTCCTCCTGGCATGAGGTTTTGAGCAGCGGCGAAGACTTCTTGTGATTTTGTTGTTTTAATTGTGGTATTTACCAAGGTTCTCTCCTAACAGTGGGCAATAAAAAGCTCTATCTTAGGATAGGGTCAAAAACTGCTTAGAATTTCTATCCTATATAAATAGCTGAACCAAAAAATAACAATATGTTATACAAGTCGAATAAAGACTTGCCTCTAGATATTCAAACTCGATTATCTGAAGCATACCAGGATCTTTACCGAGCAGCTTTTAACTCGGCAATTCATTGGTATGGTGAAGCCTCAAAAGCTCACAAAGTCGCGTTAAGTGCTGTAAAGATGCAGTCTGCTATGGAACGAAATACTCTTGTTGAGAGCTAGATAAGATAGTGCAATAAAAAAACATGCCAGTTGCTCTATTCAGAATGGTATCGTGAATCCATAAATTATTCTCATTAGAGCAAACTAGCTGGTATGTCTTCTAACGATTCGCGCTCACTGCATTACACCATCCCTGTTGAGAAAATTCGCTACGATGAACGGGGTCTGGTGCCTGCAATTGTCCAAGATTATTTGGATGGAACTATCCTGATGATGGCGTGGATGAATCAAGAGTCGTTACAAAAGACTTTGGAAACTGAAGAAACTTGGTTTTGGAGCCGTTCCCGGCAAGAATTGTGGCACAAAGGAGCAACTTCTGGGCATATTCAAAAAGTGCAAAGTATCCGTTATGACTGTGATAGTGATGCGCTGCTCATAGGGGTAGAACAATTAGGAGATGTTGCCTGCCATACTGGAGAACGCAGCTGCTTTCACCAAATAGAAGGGAAAATTGCCCCACCGCCAGGGGATACATTGTCGCAATTATTTCAAATAATATGCGATCGCCGCGATAATCCTACTGAAAGTTCTTATACCTGTAAATTGTTCGCAGGTGGTGATAACAAAATTTTGAAAAAGATTGGTGAGGAAACTGCTGAGGTGGTAATGGCCTTCAAGGATGATGAAGCAGATGCGATCGCAGGTGAAGTTGCTGATTTGTTATATCATACTTTGGTTGCCTTAGCTCACCATCAAGTTGATTTGAAATCGGTGTATCGCAAGTTGCAAGAACGTCGTCAGTAAATAATATAGGCAAATAAATGAGCGAGTCGGGGAAGTAAATACAAAACTTTTTCCCTAACTTCGCCAGTCTCTAAAATTAAACAAGTGTGCAAGTGTGCCGTTTTTTCTAGATGATATGCTCTTGTGATGCATCACTCAGCTTCAGCAAGGTGTTACGAGATAGTGGTTCACCTTTAATAAATCTATAGCTAGCAAAGCCTTCTCCCAGGTGTTCAAAGTGGGGAACTCGCAGTTCAACATATTTTTGCACCACTTCTAATACCTTAGCTTCATGGGAAAGTACCTGTTTTCCCCAGTCATCTTTGGCAAAACGACATACAATCTCATGATTAACAATCACCACATCGTTAACCATTCCATCTTGATTAAAGTCAAGATGCTCAACAGAGATATTGGGATAGATAGCACCAATTTTTTCGATATACGAAGCAGGAATATTCATAGTAGATTATGACACCATGACAACAAACAAAAAATCAAAATTTATCGGACTTTTAGCCTGATCGCAGCGATTTAAATGATTTGTCCGTTTGTTGTATCAACGTACCACTATGATTTAACTCCCTATAAAATCGCTAAACATGAGCATAATACCATTTTGGTGATTACTCGGCCAAAATTCGATTGAGATACTGTAAAATTGCCACAGCGATCGCCACACTCAAGATGAAGCATAGCCAGAAACTATTGGTAATAATTTGCGGATGATCTAATGCCCATCCACCCAAGGGATGACCAATAAAAGAGCCAACAGCCCAGCACAAAGCGTTAATGGAAAAATAAACGCCGCGTTGATTTTCCGGGGCTAACTCAGTGACTAAAGAGGCAGCAGATGGGTTGTAGGAAACAATCGCCATAGCAAATACTCCTAATGCCAATATTGCCCAAACTAGATGATGAGATGGGGCAGTGCCGCTTACCCAAATCAGGCCAAAACCAATTGCCCAAAGAATGGCGGAAACAGTGAGCGCGAGTGTGTGTGAGCAGCGTTTTAAGACACTGGTAACAGGCAACTGACAGATGATGGCGAACACCAGATGCCAAGCAAATAGAACACTAATCGTAGTTTGAGCAAATCCTTCGATAGTACTTTTTATAACAAAGTTTTTGAAGTAAAGCGGCAGGGTGCTGTGGATTTGAGAAATATAGATTGTGAAGAATATATTAACTGCTATATACACCAGGAAACGGCGATCGCTTAATACTGCAATCCAAGAAGTAAAAAGTTCTATCTTTTCAGATTTCCCTATCTGCTGTTGTTCGGTTTCACTAATTCCCACATAGACAACCCCAAAAAATACTAAAAAAGAGATGGCATCAATGACAAATAGCCATCGATAACTCCCAATTATCGCGATCAAAAACCCAGCGAGCACAATTCCGATCGCTAACCCAAGATTATCAGCTAGTCGAGCGATCGCAAAAGTTTCGCGGCGATTGTCAATTTGGCTAGCGTCAGCAACAACAGCTTCAGCAGCCGGCCAATAGAAACCTATCCCTAAACCGCTAATCAAGCTACCGATTACCAAAATAGTAAAATTATTGGTTGCAGCTAACACTAGAGAAGCAATTGCTGAAATCGCCGTCGCTAGCAACAAAGTGCGGCGACGTCCCCAGTGTCCAGAATCAGCCAAAGAACCACCTACAATCCGCCCTACAATGCCGGAAATCGAAGCGCTACCCAAGGCTACCCCAACACTGGTTGCAGATAAACCAACTTGATTTACAAAAAAGATCGGAGCGTAAAACAGGGTACAGCCGGTGCCAACTTCCGACAGAAATCTACCAATTGCGAAAATCCATACCTGGCGATGTATCGAGGGCAGCCACGATGATAACTGAGATTGAGAAGCTAATTTCATTAGTTTAAATGTCATAGTTTGGTGACATTTTTGTAATTCTTATCATTGGCTGCTATTTTCCTCACTCATTCCACAGGGTTTCCACAGGGATTTTAGCAGTTTTCCACAGGTGCTCTACGAGTCAATAGGCTGTTGCCGTCTTACTGGGGATTGTTAATTAACAGTGCTAAGGAACTTCAAGGGCTGAGTTTTTGTAAAGTAAAGTAACGAAAAATCGGTTCTAATGCTGATTATTTCGTTCGTGTTTATTTTTTATACAATCGTTTTTAACATTTCGCAGCATTGACAAACCCACCCCCTCTTGGCGCACAATGATTCGGCTTGCTTTTGTAATCCGTTCAACCGTTGGCATCAAATGTGTAAAATATATTACCACCAGATGTAAGCGTAGATTGACGGGATAGCGAAAGAGCGTGTGAGGTAGCCTTAAGCCGCTTTACCGCAAGCAACTTGTCCCTCTTGATTATCCTCATAGGAGGAAAATCTCATGAAAGCAACGGTTAGCATCTTTACTGAAATTCCCGAAACACTCCACGAATCCTTAAAAAACTACTTAGAAACCCATCCTGATTGGGATGAAAACAGAGTATTGACGGCGGCGCTATCATTGTTTTTACTCCAAAATGGAGATAGCGATCGCCGTGCTGCTCGAGTCTATCTGGAAACTTTGTTCCACCACTCCACAGTAGAAATGCCCAGCATCGATTCACCCGCAACAGCTAATCTACTAGACACCCCATAGGTACTGGTATGAACGGCGTTATTCTGGCTCATGCCCTAATAGGGGCACGTCAAACCGTGCCCCATAAATGGGATTTTGATCCAAAGCGATCGGCCATGTTGGGGCAATATTACAACAAAAAAGATCAGTAGATTCTGATCCTTAAAGAGGTTCCAATAGTTTCTCCTGTTGCCAAAACTACTAGTTGGTAATAGCGCAAGATTTAAAATTGAGGCAAGACTTGAATATATTAGTTGACCGTTAGTACTTGTTGTATAGCGGTTTTATTTTGGATACAAACACGTTCGTAGGGGCGCATAGCTGTCATTGGTGTCAGAAATAGCTTAACTGTTGGCTTCCTCACCCGCCTAGAACTAAAGTTCAAGGCTAACAGCTAAAGTCTACTGAAGTAGATTAAAGATTTTTGGGTATATTTAGTCATCAAGAGATGGCTTTTGTTATTAGCAAGGAACTGAGGTTCCTTGCGGGACATAACTTTTACATTAAATTGACACCAATGATAGCTGTGCGCCTCTATTAACTCCAACCTCAGCACCGTTATATCTACCAAAACAGTCAGATGCAAAGAAATATTTTCCAGTGGACTCTCCTTCCTGCCCACTGTCTCAAACAGATAAATAAATATCTCAAATAATTGCCTGGTCTGTATTTGAGGAATATCTATCTATTTTGATTGTCTAAAATTTGTCTTTTACCGAAGCCAAAGAAATTCACTAATTTCTCCCCCAAGAGTCAACAGTCAAGAGTTAAAAAACTCTAGACTGTTGACTCAGGATTTAGCTTCCAATTGCTGGGGATGAGCAGGAGATTCAAACTTATACCCAACACCACGTACAGTTTGAATTAATGCTGGCTGACTAGCATCAATTTCAATCTTCTTGCGAATTTGGCCGATATGGACATCTACAACCCGTTGATCGCCGACATATTCATAGTCCCATACCTCTTGGATTAGCTCCGCACGCCGCCAAACTCGACCTGGATGACTGGCTAAAAAATGCAACAAGTCAAACTCCAGAGCAGTTAAAGGTACTGCTTGGTTATTAAGTGCCACCTCCCGTCGCACTGGGTCAATCATAAGCTTTTCAAATACCAAGCGTTTTTGCTCGGCAGTAGTTATCACTCGTTGACGCCTCAAAATAGCTCCGACTCTGACTTCTAACTCTCCTAGCCCAAAAGGCTTGGTGAGATAGTCGTCAGCACCTTTAGCAAAGCCGCGAATTTTGTCAGCTTCGTCAGCACGGCTAGTCAACATCAGAACAAACACACCATTACGACTTTGCATCTCTTGGCAGAGGTTAAACCCAGTGATATCTGGTAAATTCACATCTAGAATCACCAAATCGGGGTTAAATTGCTCAAATAGAGTTAAGGCTGTCTTTCCATCTTCGGCAGCCTCTACCTGATAGTTCTGCTTAATCAGAAAGCGTTGGATTAAATTCCGAACCGCAGGGTCGTCGTCTACTACAAGAATCTTGGCAGGAGCCATGACCATTACTTTGCACAAAAATTCGTAAGATTAACAAGAGGGTTGCGTAAAAACGCAGTTGCCACTTTAGGACTAACTAAGAATCTACATGGCTACGGTATGAGAATCCTGATCATTCAAAAATAAATACTCTAATCAGGTTCTTGACACCAAGACACGTTCTTGATCCCAGTTAGGTGGTAACTTAAAACGTTTCAATTTTAAATCGATATGCGGTTATATACCACAAGCGATTATTCAGTATAATTAAAAAAAACTCTATTAGGGCACAGTAAGTTGCCAAATTTGAAACAGAAAAGTTGATTTCTTCATAAAAACTATGTGTTTTAGGTACTCTCCGTTCAAATTCTAGATTAGAGCCAGAATTAGGCAACGACATGAGGGTATACACGGAGTTATGGTGATATGTTAAAGTGACTATAGTTGAAATTACAAAGTCGATCAAACTAACCCGTGCTACTATCCTGGTAGGGCATAAAATAGGTCGAGACTTTAGTTTCGATCAAAATAAAACCTAAAGCTGTTTTTTCTTCGACAAAAGACTGCCGCTGACTGAGGCTGAAGTAACAAACTCCCATGAGCGATCAAAATCCCTACGAAAAACTTGGGGTATCAGAAGAGGCTAGCTTCGATGAAATTCAGGATGCTCGTAATCGCCTATTCGAGCAACATAGTGGCGATGCCAAGCATTTAGAAGTAATTGAAGCAGCTTACGATGCGATTTTAATGGATCGCTTACGGATGCGCCAGGAAGGTAAAATTAAAGTCCCTGAGCGTATCAGGTTTCCCGAATTGCGCGTGCAATCGCCTCCAAAAGAAAGTCCAACCCCTCGCGAGCAGTCACCTGCATGGCTGCAACGCATGCTGGATCAGCCAACGCCTGCGGATATACTCTTACCAGGAGCTTGGTTTCTTGGTTTGAGTTCTATTAGCCTGTTTTATCCAGAGGGAGGCGATCAGGTTTTGCAGTTAGCATTGGTAGTTGGGGTAGGCACCAGTATTTACTTTCTCAATCGTAAGGAAGGCAAATTTGGCAGAGCAGTTTTGTTCACCCTGGTCAGTTTAATAATTGGCTTAATCGCTGGGGGACTAGTTGCTAGCTGGCTATTACCACAAATATCATTTGCCAGTCTGGGAACCAATCAGTTCTCTACTGTAGTGACGTTTATATTGCTGTGGTTGGTTAGTAGCTTTCTACGCTAAATTGCTACTGGTAAGCAAGTTTCTATAAAGAAGACGTGGTTTATGTGTGTTCTTCTTAAATAATAAAATCAGGAGTCAGAATACCTTTTCTGACTCCTATTTTAATTTTCAACCTGAATGCTGATTAGATTATAAAAATGTTGGCTGAAAACCCTAAAGTTGAAACCTAAATCCATATTCCGCAGGTTAGTTAACAAAGAAAATAGTATTTTCGACAAGATATCAACAGCTTGATACAGCGACCTAGTTTTAAACGTACCGATGAAGATTTTTATACCAAGATAGCTAAAAAGTAAAACTGCTCTGGCCTGCGCCCAGAGCAGAATTTAAACAGAGGAGGTTTATTTCGGGACTTAATAGTTAGTGTTGTCCCGGTTCAGGTACACCCTTCCAAAGCTAAGAGTTTGGTTGCTCCTTGCTTTAAAAAGACCTAAATACACTTGCGATATTTGATGTGATAAACCAAACCACGGTGGGCGAGGTCAAAGGAGTCAACAGTCGCCATCCCTTGACCATTGGCGGTCATCGCAGCATTCACCCGCATATTTACACTGTCGCCACAGCGTGACCAGACATCAGCCACAGTCACTAATTGATCTCGAACGTTGTAGTCTCTTTCGCCGTTAAATGTCCTAGAAAAAACAGGGCCACGTTGACCAGCAAAAAAGTACTCTGCTCTTAGTCTGCCAATTGTGGCGGGAGCAACATAGCCCCGATAATCAGCATCGTAGAGGGAAATTTGAAAGCCTTGAGGTACTTGAATCGGAATGCTCAAGTTACAGCTTTTGCGTCTTTCTGCTGTCTTATTCCCCAGAGCTATAAACTTATCAAATAGAATACTTAGCTCTTGGCCATCGGGACTCACACCCACACTAGCAGATCCTTCAGGGCAACCGTTACCACCATATTCTGCACCTAAAATTTCAACTTTGTCGTTAGCAAAAGCAGGGCCGATAGAAGCCGTCATCAGTGTAGCCGCAGCCAGAAAAGCTTTTATAAAGTTGTTAGATGTTTTCTTGAAGTTTTGATTATTCATCACTCACCTGTCTTGAGTATTTTCAATAGTATTAAATCCAAATTGGATGCGACCAATTTCGGAAATCTCTGAGGCTATTCATAAAAGATAAAGGGGAAACAATCCTGTAGAAGAATAACTGTAAGATTCAAATACAAAGTATATTTACTGAGTAATAATGTCTTGCATTCAGTATTTTTGAACTCTACTTGGTATTTCTTGGTTATTAATCATTTTCGAACTCCAGTAAACTAAGTTACCCTCGTCAGGTGAAATTCACCTTTAACTTTTTACATGACTTACTATGCCTGGATTTTCCACTTGCGAGAAATCCAGGTATTGCTAAGAGGCTATTTATAAAGTAAATCTAAAGGAGGGTCATCAGGTAAAAACGCAACGATACTATACTGTTTATGCAGTATATCTACATAGTAAATAATGCGAAAGCCTTATTCTACAGACCTTAGTGACTCAGAATGAGCAATTTTAGCTCTTTTGATTCCACCAGCTAAACGCGGTGGACATACCCGAACAACTGATATGCGATCGTTATCCCTAATAGGGATTTTAGTTGATTGCGATTTTCTATTTTTTACGATGAATCACTTGAGCCACCAGTTTCAATCTCTAATAAGGATTCTAGTTGATTGCGATCGCTTCTCTCTGAAAACCCTGCCTTATTTGGTTTTTAAGGTTTAATAGCGCGGGGTGCAAAATTCTAACATAAAGAGTGGCAATTGTGCTAGACGAAAATATCTGAAAGCCATTCTACATAAGCTGCGCGGATATTTGAAAGATTATACAGCCGTCAAGTCCTTAAGCTCAACTACAGACTTTCTTTTATTCCTAGCGAAAACAATTGCCACCCCTCAAACCTCTGCGTTTCACTTTTAACCCTAAATTTGCCACGATGCACCAAACTGTACCTAGCTGACCTTAAAGCGATGCCTGGGTTGGGCGACATCTACGCACTTTCTATGATGATATCGTTATAAAACTTAAAATTTTTCCTTAGCAGCTAACATCTGTAAAATCTTTTCTACATGATCCAACTCTCCAACGATTCGCCGAATTGGGTGCGGCCAAACTTTGACAAGGGTGGGAGTTGCAGAAACCTGATTGAGTTCTGCTTGTTCTGGATGAGTTAAAACATCAATCACTTTCAGAGTATAAGGATGTCCGAGCGATCGCTCCAACAATTCGTGTAAATTTTGCAGAATGCGTTCGGTGGTACTGCTATGTCCTGCAACAAACAAGCGCAGAACATAGCCTTGAGTGATTACTTCCTTTTTTTGTACTATTACTGGCTGGTGGTATTTTGGCACAGGATCAGAAAGGTCTAGACGAACAATTAAGTCATGATCCTCCCAAAGCTGCGAAAATGAGGAACGATAAGTTGTTAACACCATGCGATCGCACAACCCCTCTTGCCAGGGAGCAGCTTGCCATACTAATTCCCCTGTGCCAAAAATGGCATTAAGCAAAGCTTGATGTCTAATTACAGCTGGATAAGCTTCAGCAAAAGTTCGCACTTGTTGAGTGCGTGGATCTAACCAGTTGTCAATAGTAGCAGTATAACAAGGCACTAAAAAATGCGGCGGCTCTGGCAAATCTAGGATTTCTTGCAAAGCCGAGCACAAATGCAAGTGCCATCGACCTTGCTTGCTAGGGTCGATGCAATAAATTAAATCTCCTCCAGGTGTAAATAGCGCAATGCCTTTAAACAACTGGGGTGTAGATAGTTTGTTTGTCGTCAAGATATTCACAGAGGCTAGGAAGCTAAAAGTAAAAGTTCTCTCTTTTACCTTTTACCTTAGCTATAACCGCAACCAGGATCAGCTAGAAAATTGCGAACCTATTAAAAAACATGTAAATCTCGTTTCTAGTCTCTGACTAGAAACAATCTTAATTGGGCGGCTACCGCTAAAATTGGAGGCGGAGCCTCTGAATTCGCATTCCCAGTCTGAGACTATTGGTGACAACTTAAAGTGAGCGTCAAAATGTCAAGTGGGGTGCGGAGATAAGTTCAAAGTGGGTTGCTGTCGGGATTTGGGTTGATATTTAACAATTCCCAAATCTCGATTTTTGGGAGAAACAAGGTAAGCAATCAGATCAGTAGCAAGCCCGTGATTGTAAGCATAGTGAAAGTGGTAAAAAGAGCGAAATAACATTTCCAGGGAAATTTTGTCAGTTTCAATAGCAAGTTCATCAGCTACAGCATCAGCGACATCAAGTAAAACAGCATAAAACAACCAAGTAGCCCAGATTTGAAGCTTGATGCCATTAAGAGAACCTGTCCACAAATAGGCAAGTCCTAATAACCGCTTCACCAGACAAAATGCAGTTTCAATCTGCCATCTTCGACTATAGAGGTCAGCAATTACATCGGGAGGTAACTCCATTGGGCAAGTAACACTGGTAATGTACTTATACCAAGTATTACCGCACTTGATTTCTATCAAACGCACAACTATTGGCTTTGCCCGTCCCCGTTTGTGCCCCAATTCAATGATTTGGTCAACAAGTTTTGGCGTATGACTTAAGGTTTTTTGGACGCGGTAGCTGGCTTTTTTTAGTCGAGTTATCCAAGCAACACCTTGAGTAACAAGTGCCGCAAACTCAGTAAAATCATAAAAACCTCTATCAAAGATCAATAAAGTTGCTGTTGGTGTACGACTGCGTAACCAACCCCACATCGGGAGCATCCGAACAATATGGATTTTCCTCGAATCGAATTTGTACTGGTAAATGGGTTGTTAAATCCACAATGGCGTAGATTTTTCCGGCGAGTAAACAGCTTTTTTCTTGTAAACTCTCAATGTTAATAGCTCTTCCATCCGCGCTGCCAGCACTTCGTTTTCTACTGCGGGCATATTTCGCGATCGCTTGTGGTCTGGATTTCCTACCCGTGCCTTCCCCATCACTTTTTTCCTAGAAATGCACCTCTTGACAACATTACCTTTTTCTTAAGTTGTCACCAATAGTCTCAGACTGGGAACGAGACAAGAGTCAATCTCTAAAAGCTTGTTAGAGACTGGCTTTTACGTTAAGTTGACACCAATAGGCACTGCCGTGCCCCTACAAAGAATTGTGATTCAAATAGATGAAGAAGGCTGTAAGCAGAGAATTAGAGCAAGCCTTAATTGTTTACATTTTTGCAGCAAATAGATGCTGCTTCACCACATCTAAGCGTGAACAATTCCAATAATCGACATGGGAGACAATCAAACCATCAGAGTTAATACCTAATTCACTCCAACCAGGAATAGAAATCCGTGGCTTCCAGGGGAGAGGAGTATTCCAACTGAGTGTCCACTCAGTTTTTATTGTGTCTCCTAAACGTTGAATATTATGTAAGTCCATCTTGGGATCTAAAAACCAAGTTTGGATAAAATTAATCATTTCTTTGTAACGTTTAACGCCACGAAATTTATTCAGCGGGTCTTGAAAATAAACGTCTGGGGCGTAAATACTGTAAGTTTGATTTACTGGGAATCTTTGATAGTCTTCTTTGAGGATTTCAATGATATCCATGATTTTATAGATATATCTGTAAACTACTTTAATTATGTCAATGTGGCGCGGATATAAATCCCGATTAAAATTGTATGTAATCAACTCTCATTCCATAAACGTTCTAATTGATGTCGCCAAGCAGCTAAAACTTCTTCTCGCGCCTCTGTAGTTTGATTTATTTCACCCATGAATCCTTCTGCGTAAAAGCGTTCTAAGCTTTGCATAGTAGCTTGCAGAGATTGCCCTTGCTGTTTTGCTGCCTGAATAATTTGCCGGACGCGACTTTCAATTAGTCGATTAAAAACATTATTTAATCTAGCATCATAGAGAGATACAAGTCGGTTAATTGCATTGGACAAATCCGCACCCACTAAAGTGTCACTGTTGTGTTGAAAAACTCCCCAAATTACCCCTTCATACAAAGCGTAACGTACTTCCTGAGTGTCATCAAAGTTAGCTTCTAGGAACTGTTCTAAAAATGGTTGCCCTTCTTCTACGGGCACAATAGGTAGTAAAATTCGCAGCCAAGTCTTATCTTCGGAAAGCAGCACTAATAGCCGAAAAGTAGAGGTGTCGACTTGCCACGATCCAGGAGCGATTGCACCAACAGCCGATGTGCCAAACAATTCTGTTAGAGTAGCTGCAATTTCTTCAGGTGTCATAAGCTTTTGTTTAGATATAGCCTCTAGATTAGCGCAGAGGTGCATCAGCTTATTCACTAGAACGTTGAGTTGGTTGCAACTTTCAGTCTGAAGACGTAGTGGGGGCCTACACTTAACTGTACGCCCCCACAAATGAATGTATTCCACTGAATGGCAATATTGAAATATATGATTTAAATGAGCGAGTTTCTCAAAAACACGATGCCGATCGCACAGAAAGCGAAGCCAGCAATACTAATTTTAGAGGGTAAAATTCGGTTTATTTCTCCCATACCCATTGCACCACCAATCTCTCTAGCACTCATGACAACCGCAAACAGAGTTAAAGTTATGCCTAGTATATAGGCAATTAGTGGCATTATTCCTGCCCCAATAATAGATTCAGCATCAGCGTAACCCTGAAATAAACCAGCACTGACACCCACTAGAGCAAGTACTATAAAGTTTGGTTGATTTGGCATCATCAGCATAGTACCAAAAACGATGGTAGAAATTGCGAGCGCAATTTCTGTGCCTGGGAAATTTAGCTGGAATAAATGAATTACAATCCCCAAGATTGCTGCTAAGACAAAAGATCCAGCGATCGCAGCGCCACGAACAAACACAGATGAGAGTAAACCAATAGCAATAATCCCAATTAAACAATCCAAGCCAATTACTGGATCTGCCAGTCCCCAGAGTAAACCTTCCCAGCAGTTAGAGATGGTATGACGATCCGGTGTTCCACTCAATGAACTCAGTAAGCTAATTAAAATTAGAACTGCGATCGCCCCAATATGGCGATGCATTAAATTTAAGGTCGGAAGTTCCCCCCAAGCACGGGATTGTGATAATTTAGTTGTGAACATTACCATCTGCCAAATTAGTTTTTTCGGTAATTTATACTACCCACCTATCCAAAAAAACTAACGTGGTTAAAGATTGATATTTGGTGAGTTTTATGCCGTTTGGCCGTTTGTGGCGATCGCTATTGTACCGTCAAGACTATTGCCGTTGATTTCGATTAGACCAAATTGGCAGTTTATTCACTTTTTCGAGTGTTAATTCTACATAAGTTGTTTGGCTTTGCCCGATTGTTGTTGTACCAAAATAACCTTGAGATCCACTATGAGCATGAGGGCCTGTTTTCATAACTGTATAACGTCCTTGAAGACGAGCTTGATTGAAAGGTGAACCTACTGTAATTGGCCAGCGTGAAGCAAATACAATCTGGCTAATATCTTCAATCCAGTCTCGACTACCTACAAGTTGGTACACATGGTCAACTTTATCAAAGCCTGTTTCGCCATCAAAATCACCACCTATTGAAACAACAATTAATTGAGCATTTAGCCACTGTTCGAGATCAGAAACCGCACCAAGAGCAACTTGCACTCCGCCACTGGTTCCAACTAAAATCACTTTCAGCCCTTGTTTAGGACGTTTGGATAAAGGATATACGGCATTCATGCGATCGATGATCGCATTCGCAATTCCCAAGTTATAAATCTGTCCATAACGGTCATCGGCAGAAATAGCAAACCGCCAGAGATTACGGATTTTAATTAAAACATCTGTATTAGAGAACAAACCATCTCCTTTTTCAGCTGCACTCCACAGAGGTGCTAATAACCGTTGCCCTCCTAAACTTTCGTTAGCAGCGGAGTAAGGAAAAACATCCCGCACTGTTACACAATTACGATGAATTTGCTCTAATTTATTTAAAAAAATTTCTTCGCCTAGAGTTAATTGGTTGGCAGAGAAATCTCCTACTCCTGGTAAAAAAACTATATAGCAATCAATATTTTTCGATTTGTCAACTTCCAGCGAACGGTTATCTCTGGGTAACTTTTTCGTTGGATCTTTCTTAATCCCCAAGCTTTCAGAACTTTGACTCAACCACCATACCAATGTTCCCACAGGGGCAAAAGTTCCCCAGGCAAGAAGTATTATCCCTGCTAATACCAACAGTCTTAATGTTCCACTTTGCAACCATAGCAGTATTTGTCCGCCAATTCTACGCATTTGAGATTATTGTTTTATATAGTTAATAAATAAAATAATCTTAAGCTTAAAGCTTTGATTTTTAATTGCTCATTTTATAAAATTCTGTTTTTTGTAATTTGTCATCCCTCATTAGTTAGAAAAAATGAGTAGTAATAATAAAAAATCAAGGCAAGGTTTGTGTCATACACTTTGGTATGCTCTAGCTTTGAATGGCGACTTCTATGAAAATGCTCGCAATACACAGCCAAACCAGAGGTTAGCTCTAAGTATTGTCATTCTGGCTGCTATTTCTCATGCCATAGGTAGTGGCGTAATTTTATTAATAAATCGAGCTACGGTTTTTGTACTTTTGACGGGTCTTTTGATTGATGCGATCGCTATTGTTGCAGGATACTATTTTTGGACATTCACAATTTTCAAGATTGGGCAATGGCTCAAACCCATCGATCCTACTTACGGTGACTTACTTATTCCGATAGGCTTTGCCTATGCACCGCAAGTACTGAATTTTTTAACTCTCATTCCCTTACTAGGACAACCAATTGAGCTTATATTGGCGTTGTGGAGTTTATTAGCGGTAATTGTCGCAGTCCGCCAAGGGTTAGATATTACTACTCGAGGAGCAACATTTATTTGTTTAGTAGGCTGGCCCTTAATTCAAATTGCGATCGGTTTTGTACAAGTTTTGGAGCAACAATTAGTAAGATGGACAAGCTGAGAGGTATCCTACATCCTTTTGGCTTCTCCACTAACTCTTAAAAAAGAATTTCCTGAGCGAAGGAAGTTGTATCTGGAAGGCCTAAATTTAGATGACTAATTTCTGACAATGTACTCAACCAAATTTTGAATTGTTTGGGCATCTGTTTCACTTAAACTTTCCAATTCAAATCTGTTGCCCTCTTGTGGCGTACTAAATTGGCTACTGTATATACGACGACTCAACCCTACCGGACTTCCTTGGTAAAAAGTTGTATAAAATACACATGCTGCTACGTATGAGCCAATGGGACTAGGGTGGCTTTGATCAGAACTATAAAGGTTTAATTTCGGATTTGCTTCCTGAACTTTTTGCCAAGCTATTCCAACAGGTGCAACCTTGGCTTTCAGTTCTCTAGCAATTTTCATGTATGAATCAGTCAATATCTGTTGCGTTTCTGGTTGATTTTGCTTTGCCCAAGTCAAGTAGAACACTGTTTGGGAATTCACTCGCTTAATTTCGGCATCAAACAGACTGGCGTACTTGTACATTTCCTTGGGATTGGTAATTGGTAAAGTACTTTGCTCTTGGAGTACTACGTAATCCCA
The DNA here is from genome assembly GCF_015714705.1 of Nostoc sp. NZL. Taxonomy (NCBI): domain Bacteria; kingdom Bacillati; phylum Cyanobacteriota; class Cyanophyceae; order Nostocales; family Nostocaceae; genus Nostoc; species Nostoc sp. NZL. Next base: position 42,495 of record NZ_WBKL01000072.1, read on the forward strand.
TCGTTTCGCTTTTAGTAGCCTGAGTGCTTTACCACTTTTCCAGTGGCTTTTGAGGGTAGCTGCACCAACCACAACCATTTCAGTTTCGAGCTTTTTAGTTTCTTTTGCCGACTCAGCCAACTGTTGTGTCAACCAAGGAAGATCATTGACATAGGTATAGCTATTGCCAATAAATAAAACTCTGATTGTCTGCTGTTGAGCTACTTCAACAGAATTTGCCTCAACCGGCTTCTTTATAAACCGAAACAAAACAATCATCAAAAAGAGAAATAAACATACATATACTATCTTTGTGTTTATCATCATCCCTGAAACTTTTGCAGCATAATTTATTGTTGGACAGACTTTTTCAGAAAATAGTTCTGATTTTTATAAATTTGTATACGTTAAATAAAGCACAAGTTTTACCTAAGCTAAAGCTTGTCTTAACTGAACTCTATTAAAAAGAAGACTAATCTAGAAATACCTTCATTGGTAGAGAGTATGAAATTTCTCAAATTGCTACTACTTAGTATTGCTCTCGTCTTCTTAGCATCGATTAGTCCACTGCAAGCTAGCCTCATAGCTCAATTACCAACTCCTTTACCTTCAGTTACAGAACGTGAAACAACATCTCTAAAAAATTCACAGGATGTATTGACTGTTGCAACTTTTAATGTAGAGAATTTAGACCCTAAGGATCGACGTTTTGAGAATATTGCCAAAATTATTCTCAATAATTTGAACGCACCAGATGTCATCAGTTTAATTGAAGTTCAGGATAACAACGGGCCAATCAATGATGACGTTGTAAATGCAAATCAGACTTACCAAAAACTGATTGCAGCGCTCGAAAATATTGGTAGTCCAGCATACGACTTTGTTGATATTGCGCCCAGCGACGATCAAGATGGTGGAGAACCTGGAGGCAATATCCGTGTCGGTTTCTTATTTCGACCCAGCCGGATAACTCTAGCAAAACTGCCCAGAAGAGGTGGTTCATTAGATGCTGTGGCTATTACTCAAGATTCAAATGGTCTTGACCTCTCGCTCAACCCAGGTCGCATTGATCCCACAAATAATGCTTTCGAGCAAAGTCGTAAACCACTTGCGGCAGAATTTATATTTAACGATCAAAAACTGTTTATTATTGCGAATCACTTTGTTTCTAAACTTGGAGGTTCTCCCAGCGATGCTCAACGAGTCAAGCAAGCCCAAATTGTTAATGAATTTGTAGCGCAACTACTAGAAGTTGACCCGCAAGCCAAGGTAATTGTACTGGGTGACTTAAACGATTTACCAGATTCGTTACCTTTGAAGACCTTGAAGGGTAACATTCTTGAAAATCTAACGGTTCGTTTACCTCTTAGCGATCAGTTTACTTACAAATTTCGTGGGAATCCTCAACTGATTGACCATTTATTGGTCAGTGAAAATCTTTCTCGTGCTGCTCAACCAGAAATTGACATTGTACATGTCAACGTTGGCTTTAGTAGACCTGTCAGCGACCATGATCCTGTGATTGCCGCGTTTACATTACCTGCTAACCAGTCCACCTCTGACACCATCCCTCCCGTAAGCCAACCCACTCCCGTGAATGATTCGGCAATTATATTGCCTCAATTATCCAAATTCGCTTTAGTTGATGAACTAGCTAAGGAGTATACGCCTAGCAAAGTCTTGAATTATGATCGGGCAAGAGACCAAATGTTTGGCATTATTGATAACCGAGCAGGCATTGTGACAGACATTTATGCTAGTTATGCAATTCGTCTAACTGGCAGTGGCGATCCTAGTCAGGAAGCTGACAAATTAGGGCTGAATACCGAACATGTTTGGCCACAGAGTAAAGGTGCTGACAAGGGTAATTCCCGAAGCGATCTTCACCATCTATTTCCTGCACGAGAAAATATTAATAGTGAGCGAGGCAATAAACCCTTCGATGATATAGCCGACACAGTTACTAAGAAATGGTATCGAAATGATACTGTTCAATCGACAATTCCTACTAGTGCAATTGACGAGTTTAGTGAATCAGCATCTGCTAAATTTGAGCCGAGAGAAAAAGTAAAAGGGGATATAGCTAGGGCAATGTTCTACTTTTACACTATCTATCGGAATCAGGCTGAGAGAGTAGACCGAAATTACTTTCAGAATCAGCGCCAGACTTTGTGTAAATGGAATCAGCAAGATCCCCCAGATATTACTGAAATAGAACGCAGTAATGCGATCGCTAAATTTCAAGGTAATGACAATCCATTTGTGTTAGATGCCACATTAGCAGAACGGGCATACTGTAATTCCTAAAGAGAAGGGGCGCATAGCTAGTTGTGCGCCCCTTCATGCAATGAAATATGCTTTTTTGCCAAAACTCTAATGCAGTAATTCTTCAACCTGATGCTGGCTCCACAAAGTTCTGTACAGACCCTCTTGTTGCACTAGTTGTAAGTGATTGCCTGTCTGAACAATTCTTCCTTTTTCCATCACAAAAATCCGGTCAGCAGCCGCCGCCGCCGATAATTGATGGGTAATGAAAATTACTGTTTTGCGCTCTGTACCACCAGAGAGATTTTTGAGGATTTGCGTGGCTGTTTGATTATCCACGCTAGAGAGGGCATCATCCAAAATTAATACTGGAGCATTAACCAGCATAGCCCTAGCCAAGGCAGTACGTTGTCGTTGACCGCCAGAAAGAGTAATACCGCGCTCACCCACAAGAGTGTCGTATTGCTGTGGAAAATTGTTAATTTCTGATTCAATCTGGGCAAGTTTAGCGACAGATTCTATCTGCTCTTGTTCGCTAATTGGATCGCCATAGCGGATATTATTTTTGATTGTAGTACTAAATAGAAAGCTATCTTGAGGAACGTAGGCGATCGCACCTCGTAAATCTGCCAAAGCGATCTTAGTAATATCTAGCCCATCTAAAAACAATTGTTCTGATTCAATATCTAACAAGCGCGGCAAAGCATTCGCCAAAGTAGATTTCCCCGAACCAATTGCTCCAACAATGGCAACGGTTTCTCCAGGAGCAATGGTAAAGTTAACATTTTCTAGAGCTGGAGTAGTGGCACCAGGGTAAGTATAAGTGAGATTTTTAGCTGTCACTTCCCCTTTAAGTTGAGCCATTGGTAAATGTATGGCATCGGCTGCGTCTTGAATTTTCGGTGTGACAGAGAGAATAGATTCAAGGCGATCGATACTAACTTCACCCCGTTGGTAGGCAGTAATTGTGAATCCTAAAAGGGCTGTGGGAAAAACTAGACGCTCTACATAAATTAACAGTGCTAAAAAGTCGCCAACTTGAAGGGTTCCAGAAGACATCCGCGCCGCCCCTAGCCAGATGATCACCAGTGAACTGACATTAGCTAGCCCACCAATTAGCGGAAACAGTGTATTTCGAATTTTTGCCAGTTCCAGGTTAGCAGTCAATAGCTGCTGATTTTTCTTGGCAAAAGCTCGACGCTCGTTTGCTTCTTGGGCATAGATTTTAATCAAGGCAATGCCACTGATATCCTCCTGGATGAGTTCGCTGATGTCAGAGAGTTGCTCTTGAACTGCTGCTTGTTGTTTGCGTAAGCGATCGCTAAACAGACTCACTAACAAGAGCATAAAAGGGTACACTGCCAGGGAAGCTAGTGTGAGATCCACACTAATCGCCAGCATTACTGGCAGTGTCAGGGCGTAGGCAAACACTGTATTTGCCAAACTCAAGACTGCAAAACCCAATAAACGCTTGATATTGTCCACATCACTGGTAGCTCGATTAATCAAATCACCAGCAGTATTGCTGGCAAAATAAGCCGGCTCCAGCTTGAGTAAGTGTTCAAAAATCCGTTGTTTCAGGTCAAATTCTACCTGTCGCCCCACCCCAAATAGCCAAATACGGGATGCCATCCGCATTAGCCACATCGCCGAACTGAGCAAGACAATGATTACTACGTAATGTAGTATTTGGTTCCAGCTAAAGGTTGTCGAAAGTTTATCAACACCAGCACGAATCAACCAAGGAATATAAACGCCCAGTGCATTGACAGACAATAAAGCGAGAATCCCTAAGGAGGCCTCTCGCCAATGGGGTCGTAGGTAAGCACTGAGTTTAGCGATTCGTCGAGATTTTGCCATTAAAGCAATTTTGCAACTTTATCATCTTAGATTAACTGCTAGTCCAACGGGATAGTTATTGCCGTTCAGTACTAGTAGCCCACCACACCAACTTTAATGGGTGAATAAGTTCGTAGTAAGGACTTTAGTCCTTAATTTGAGCGCTGAAGCGCTCACTACAAACCAAGCATTGTTGACTTGGCGGACTACTAGTAGCCCACCACACCAACTTTAATGGGTGAATAAGTTCTTAGTCCTTGGCTTGAGCGCTCAAGCACTTACTACGAACCCACTAAAGTTGCCTTGCCAGAGTACTAGTACAACACGGCGCAAATCCAGCTACCATCTCAGTTAACCAGACAAGTTTTTCTTTTTTAACTTTATTACCGCTGAACACGCAAGAACCTGTAAATTTCAACGAGATAACTTTCCCAAGTTCTTGTTGTCAATTGCAATGTTTCCGAATTCGGTACAAAGTCTTCAAGTCGTAAACCGCGTGTGCGAATATCTTGAGGATTTCCTTGTAATAGGTAGGGAGGCACTCTCAAATTATAAGAAAGAATGCTATCCCCAGTTACATCTGAGATGTTCGCTGTGGTGGTTGGTTGCCCTAATGCCACCAGTGTCCCAGATGTGGATGTAGCGCTTGCTACATAGGTTTCACCCGTCATTGCTAGAGGTGCCCGATAAAGGAAATAGGCGACTGCTGGTGTACTTGCCAACAACAAAATCGTCAGTGCCCAACCTATCAAGTATCCTCCTGGTTTCTCTATCCCACCTCCTTTGATTTTTTGAGCCGCAAGAATCATCAGTAAAACAGAGGCTCCTAGAGGCTTGAGTGGAAAAGATAACATCCTCCACAACGATGCCACAGCAGGTTCATTGGGGTTCAGAAATGATAGGGCTACGATTACTAAGATAACGACTAAGATTAATCGCCCTACAAAAGTTCCAGAGGGATAAAATCGCTGGAACAGAGAATATACGATAGTACCAATCAGCAGCCACAGCAGTACTCGGCTTAACAATAGAAACATAGATTAACTCTCAAATTTTCTGGTGCAGTGAGCCAGTGTGGTGATAAGACAGTCCACCTTTATAGGGGTTTCCACGCCACATGCTTCTCCTTTTGGAGACGCTGCGCCTAGCTTGCTTTGACCTAGGAGTACAACCGAGAAAACCCCGGTAACGAACGCAGTGGCTCCCCAAGAGGAACTGCCGTGTATGAATTCCCTGGATAAAACAACTGGCGACTTCTTAGTGATCGCGACGCTAGAAGCGTCACCCGTAAGGGTCAACCTAGAGGTTTCGGGAAATGGATTTATTTTATTGTCAAATTGTAATCGCACTGTTTGACTTAAAATACTTCAAACCTCACACCTAATGACTACCGTCGTAGTGATTTTAGTGCAATTTTTTGACACTGCGTCTATTATTTATAATTTTCCAGAAGAGTAATGTGGCACCGGTAAACTAAATTAATTGAGTAATCCACTCAAAAGGAAAAACTATGTCGCCTGGAAAGCCTAGCATTTTGGTAACTGGGGGAGCTGGATATATTGGTTCCCATGCGGTGCTTGCTTTGAAGCAAGCGGGTTATAACGTTGTGATACTTGATAATCTGGTCTATGGGCATCATGACCTAGTAGAAAAGGTTTTACAGGTAGAACTGATAGTAGGGGATACAGGCGATCGCGCCTTGCTAGATCACCTATTTAAAACCCATGATATTGCGGCTGTAATGCACTTTTCTGCCTATGCCTACGTAGGAGAATCGGTAACTGACCCAGCCAAATACTACCGCAATAACGTTGTTGGTACTTTAACCCTGTTAGAAGCGATGCTGACAGCATCTGTAAAGAAATTTGTCTTTTCTTCTACCTGTGCCACCTACGGGGTACCGGAATTCGTGCCCATTCCAGAAACTCATCCTCAAAATCCGATTAATCCCTATGGCGCTACAAAGCTGATGGTAGAGCGGATTCTCTCTGATTTTGATGTTGCTTATGGTTTTAAATCAGTGCGTTTCCGCTATTTCAATGCTGCTGGCGCTAATCCCAGTGGCTTACTCGGCGAGGATCACAATCCAGAAACCCATTTGATTCCCTTGGTGCTGATGACAGCTTTAGGTAAACGAGAATCTATCTCAATTTTCGGCACCGATTACCCCACGCCCGATGGTACTTGTATTCGTGATTATATTCATGTTAACGACTTAGCAGATGCCCATATTTTGGGATTGGAATATTTATTAAAAGGTGGCGATAGCGAAGTTTTTAATTTAGGTAATGGCAGCGGTTTCTCTGTCAGAGAAGTAATTGCAGCTGCCGAACAGGTGACAGGACATTCTATAGCAGTAGAAGAACGCGATCGCCGTCCTGGCGATCCCCCAATTCTCATTGGCACCAGTGAGAAAGCCAGAACAATTTTAAGTTGGCAACCTCAGTATCCATCCATCAAAGATATTGTCGCTCATGCGTGGCAGTGGCATCAAAAGCGACATAAGTAGGAAAGGAGTGGGGGCAGGGGGCAGGGGGC